>NZ_KV786436.1:0-167386 GCF_001806915.1 Granulicatella sp. HMSC30F09
TTTGTGTCTAACTTTTGGGGTGCACTTCAAAATGCTCCTTTTCATTATAACTTTATTGATTAATATAAGCTAGCAGACCCTCAAAAAAATCTTTTTCAGGTAATTATCTACTTTATTCAAATTTTCTTTTATTCGCTTCGTTCGCTGTTTTCAAATCAATTTGAAGAAGGTTTGCTAAGTTTTCGTCATCAATCGTCGCTTTTCCTGTATTGTCCACTTTAATTGCTAAATAGTGCGTATTTCTTGGAAGATAATCCATTCCTTCTAAGTTGACCCCTAAATTCGATTTAAACCCTAGGGCTGCTAATCGATAAATTAACTTAAGCAAGAGGGCTTTAGAAAAATCAGATTGTCCTATCTTTTGAGATTCCTGGATTAACCCTTCAAAGAAAGCTTGATTGTCTCTTTGATAACTTGCTTGTACCTCATATTGATAGAGATCTACTTTTGGAGCTTGGAATTTCAAATACACGGTATCCCCATCGACTTTGTAATCTTCTAGTGTATAGGCTCCTGCTTTCCCTAGTGAGTTTGTATTTACTTTTAAATACATAGGTCCATACACTTTAATGGGATAAGTAACTCCTTGAAACTCTATTTCTGCATCATTAGAGAAGGTTGGTCTGGATTCTGTCAACATCTTCACCATATACCCATTCCATAATTTATCAAAAAATTCTTCTTGATTAGAGGTAGTTGTAGCAAGTAACAGTGCATCAAAATTTTCTTGATTTACAAAGACAGCGTCCACTAATTTTAATGCTTCTTGGACTTTACTATCTGTAATGCTCTTTTTCTTCTCTGTAAGATCTTCAGCTGCTTTTTTCACTCGAGATAAAGGCATTTTTACAGTTTTGCCACTATTAGATTCTACATACGTTTGTTCGTAATTCGTTAACGGAGGCATTTTAGCGTCCCAATCAAAGGAAGCCGCTGGTCCAGTAACATCATTTTTATGATAAACGGTATCTTTCGTTTGGGCTTGAGTGGTTTCACTTGCAGTAGATGGAGTAGCTGAGCACCCTGCAATGACGAATGAACAGAATAACGAGCTCCCTACTAGCAATAATTTAATTTCTTTTTTCATTGTGTTCTCCTTAAAACTTTTAAAATAGCGATTTTTTGAAAACTTATTTATATGAATTTCATTATAGCATACTCCTTTGATTCTCAAAACTTTCTTTCTATAAAGACAAAAAAAGCACCCTTATAAATGTAAGAGTGCTCTACTTCATTCATTATTGTAATTTTTCTAAGTCGGCTTGTAAGGCAGCTACTTTATCTTTAGCAGCAGCTTCGTTATCTGCTTTCGCTCCGATGTAGAACTTAATTTTTGGTTCAGTACCACTTGGACGAACGGCAATCCAAGATCCATCTTCTAAAATGTATTTCAATACGTTAGAAGTTGGAAGTCCGATTTCAGAAACGACACCGTTCGCATCTTTCTGTTCGTTCACTGCGAAGTCTTGTGCGAATGCCACTTTCAATCCTCCAAAGCTTGTTGGAACAGAAGCGCGTAAGCCATCAAGTAAGGCTTTAATTTTTTGTGGACCTTCTAAACCAGCTACTGTTACAGAAATTGTTTTTTCTAAGAAGTACCCGTGTTTTGCATATAATGCTTGAAGTCCGTCATATAAAGTCTTGCCTTCGTTCTTGAAGTGTGCTGCTACTTCTGTTAGTAATAACACTGCTTGAACCGCATCTTTATCACGGACGAATGATTTCACAAGGTATCCATAACTTTCTTCGAAACCGAACATGAAAGTATGTTCTCCCGTTTCTTCGTCGTGTTGGATTTGTTCTGCGATGAATTTGAATCCTGTTAATACGTTCATCATTTCAGCGCCATAGCTTTTAGCGACAGCTGTTGGAAGTTCACTACTTACAATTGATTTCACGACCAGCGCATTACTTGGAAGTGTTCCTGCTTGTTGGTGAGCATATAGTAAGTAATCGACTAAAATCGCAGCGATTTGGTTCCCTGTAATCACTTGGTAGCTTCCATCTGGTAATCGTACGGCAGCCCCCATTCGGTCCGCATCAGGGTCAGTCGCTAATAATACATCAGCCCCTACTTTTTTCCCTAATTCTACCGCATATTCAAATGCGCCTGCTTCTTCAGGGTTTGGAGATTTAACTGTTGAGAAGTCTCCATCTGGCACCGCTTGTTCTTCAACCACATGCAATCCTTTGAATTCTGCTTGTTCTAATGCTTTTTCTACAAGCATTAACCCAGTTCCGTGTAATGGGGTATAAACGACTGATAATCCTTCTACATCGCTAAGAAGTTTTGGATTCACAGATACCGTTTTGATTTCTTTCAAGTACGCATCATCGACGTCTTTCCCGATAATCGTTACAAGGCCTGATGCTTCTAATGCATCATCATCTAGCACTTCGATTTCAAGTGGATTTGCCACTTGGCGAACGTATGCAGTTAAAGCATCTGCATCTTTTGGAGGCATTTGACCGCCGTCTTCACCATATACTTTATATCCATTGTAAGCTGCTGGGTTATGACTAGCTGTAATCATAATTCCGGCAAATGTATGCAAGTAACGTACCGCGAATGATAATTCTGGCGTTGGACGTAAGCTTTCAAATACATATGACGCAATGCCATGAGTGGCTAATGTACGTGCAGATTCCATTGCGAATTCTGGTGAAAAATGACGTGAATCATAAGCAATCGCTACGCCACGTTTTTTCGCTTCTTCCCCGTAACTTTCAATTAAGCGTGATAATCCTTCTGTTGCCTGACGAACAGTGTAAGTGTTCATGCGATTGATCCCAGGTCCAACAATTCCACGCATTCCCGCAGTACCAAATTCTAATGGTGTATAGAAGGCTTCCTCTTTTTGAACGTCATCCATTGATTGTAATTGCACCTTTAATCCTTCTTCTAGTGCATCAAAAGATTCCCATAGTTTTGCTGTTTCTTTCCAACTCATTTGCATCCGTCTCCTTCTATTGAGTAATTCTGTCTTACCTTCTTTTATTATCCCCGATTTTCCGAATAGTTTCAACCTCTTTGTGAATTAAAAATCAAGATTTTTAACTTCAAAGCCGTATTCCTGAATATGTGTTTTCAGCATATGCAAGAATCGCTCTGCTTCCTTCGATAATTTTCGCTGATCATGTTGCAAGATCCCCAGTTCCATCGTATCTTCCACGTCCAGAGGAACCGCAACAATCTTATCATCGTTCAGCTTGCTACTAATAATCCCTGAACTAATCGTGTATCCATTTAATCCGACCATTAAATTAAAGATGGTCGCACGGTCACTTACCTTAATGCTCTTCTTATGCTCCATCGTGCTGAGGATTTCCTCTGAGAAGTAGAATGAGTTTTCTTCTCCCTGTTCATAGGATAAATAAGGATAGTCTTCTAATTCTTCTAGCGCAATGCTCTCTTTTTCGGCAAGTGGATTTTGAGTACTTAAGAATACGTGTGGTTGTGCCGTGAAGAGTGGCGTGAAGACTAAGTCCTTTTCTTTGAATAATTTTTCCATGACTTTACGGTTGAAATCATTCAAATACAAGACACCAATCTCACTCTTATAGTTCGTTAAGTCTTCTAAAATGTTTTGTGTTTCTGTTTCGCGAAGCGTGAATTGATATTCGTCTCCAGCTTCCTTTTGAATAAAATCTACAAAGGCATGGACCACAAAGGCATAGTGCTGAGCGGATACTGAGAATGTTCGTTTCCGTTTGGTTTGTCTTTTGTATTTTTCTTCCATCAAATTCACTTGATCGAGGACTTGACGAGCATATACAAGAAATTCTCGTCCTTCTGCCGTCAAAGTAATTCCCGTATTTCCACGTTGAAAAAGCGTAATATCCATCTCGATTTCAAGTTCACGAATGGCCTTCGACAAACTTGGTTGGCTGACGTATAACTCTTTAGCCGCCTCATTCATCGAACCTTTTTCAGCAATTTTTTCAAAATAAATGAGTTGCTGAATTCTCATGCAACCACTCCCTTCTATTAGATTTATTGTACCATCTTCTTTGGAAAATAAAAATAAACTCCTCCATGCAATTACATGAAGGAGCCGATAGGAATTCTGTTGATTAGTCTTGGAATTTGAAGACTACTGAAGAATCGTATAGTTTTAATACTTTTTCAAATACAAGCTTGCTTGCAATCGCAGCAGCAATTGGAACAGCTAACCATACAATAGCAGCTAATCCAACATTCAATCCTGCATCAATAGAAGCTAATGGTCCTACTAAACCTACAAGACCGAATCCAGCAGATTGTGGAGTACCACTTACTGAGAAGAGCGCTACAGGAATCGCTGAAAGAATTGCTGTCGATAAACATGGAATCAAGATAACTGGATATTTGAATAAGTTTGGCATCATTAATTTCATTGCTCCTAAAGCAATCGCTAATGTTACCCCTGATTTATTCACTTTCCATGAATGAACTACTAATGCTACAGCGGTTGCAGCAACCCCCATTGCAGCAGCCCCGGCAGACACACCGTTTAACTGAATCGCTAAACCAATCGCTACTGTAGAGATTGGTGAGATGATTAAAAATGCGAATGAGCAGCAGATTAAGATAGACATCAAAATTGGTTGTAATGTTGTGAACTCGTTGATCACTTGACCAATCGCTGCAGTAATCATTTTAACGTATGGTAAGAGTAATAATCCGATAAACGCAGATCCAACCCCAACGACGATTGGCATTGCAACCACTGCTGTTGAACCAAATTTATCTTTAATGAGCATCAACATTCCAACTGCAATCGCAGCGGTCACCATGGTATTGATTAAGTCCCCTGTTCCAGCACCTACATAAGCTTTCAATTCAGCATTGTAAGTTACAACCCCACTGGCTACAAAGCAGGCACCTGCTGTTACCATCATTTCCATTGGTTTAAATCCAAATTGTAAAGCGATTAATCCACCAATGATAAGGGGCGTTGCTAATTGGAAAATTACTGCAATTTGTGTAATTGTTACAGCAATTGGATATTGACTAAAATATTTTAAGATTGCAGATAAAACAGCGTTTGGAATTAGACCAACAATAACCCCTAGTGCTGTTCCTGATAAGATTTTATTGATAAAGACTTTTCCAGTCATTTTTGTTTGAGCCTGAGCTTCCATAATTTCCCCTCTTTCTTGAGCTATTTAGCTCCTAAAATTTGTTCTTTACAATGAACTAAAGCTGTAAGAAAAGCACAATACGGTGTTGGTATTCCATATTTCTTACCTTTACGAACAACCGCACCATTAATATAATCAATTTCTGTTAAACGATTATTTTTATTCAAGTCTTGATACATAGATGGATAATGAAGTCCAATTGTCTTACAATTATAACAATTACTCTCGATATATTCAACAATTTCTGAAACATTTATTTCGATATTTTCAAATTTTGCAACATCTGCAAATTCTTTCACAATATTTTCAACAATCATATGAGCATCTGTAGTAGATCCAAACTCATACATATTACTTAATAAAATGGTACATAAGCCATTCATTGTACCATTGACACAAGCCTTCTTGTAGATGGCATATAGGATATTCTCTGAATAATTAGCGTTTAAACCTGCGCTATTCAATACCTCAACAATTTCAAGAGCTCCTTCTTTTGCATCGTCAGTATCCACTAAGTTCTTCAACGCAACTGTTCCACTACCAAATAGTTTCACTCGTCCTGGACCTTCCATTCCTGCAGTCCACATAGTATTTCCTATAAAGATATTTTCTTTAGGAACAAATTTTTCAATGACTTCTTCGTGACCAATACCGTTTAGTAAGCATAGCACCTTAGTCTTTTCATGAATAACAGGTTTTAAATCATTGAGCATTTTTTCTAATTGCATTGCCTTTGTAAATAGAATAATCAAATCACTCGTCGCAGACTCTGTTACTTCACTTTGGAGTAGCGCTGGTAATTTTACAACGACTTCCTCTCCATTGAAGTTTGCTTTTAATCCCTCTTTTTGAATGGCTTCTACATGATCTTTCCAACCATCTACTAGTACTACTTCGTGCCCCGCGTTATGCAACATCAATCCGAAACGACTTCCCATCGCTCCAGCACCAGCTATTGTTATTTTCATACTTATTCCTCCTTAATTTAAATAGACATTGCTTCTCATTTTTTTCTTTGATAAAATAATGTGTAAGATTTCACTTAAATGACGAGGAGACATTCAAATGGATATTAAACATCTACAATACTTTGTAAGTATCGTTGACCATGGGGGATATTCCCCAGCTGCACGCAGTTTATTCATCACACAACCTACCCTTTCCCAAACCATTAAAAAATTAGAATCAGAATTACATACTCCTCTTTTCATTCAGCAAACAAACGGAATCAGCTTAACGGATGCTGGGCAAATTCTTTACGAAGAAGCGAAAAAAATCATTTTACAGTTAGAAGAAACTGTTCAAAAGATTCAAAAGCTAAATCGCCCGCAAAAAGAAACGATTCGAATAGGTCTCCCAACTCTTTTTGCCATTAAATTAATGCCAGTATTCTCAAGATTTATGATGTCCCACCCAACAGTTCATCTAACAATGATTCAAGGTGGATCTAGAGAACTACAAACAGCTCTCGTCAATGGCGAAATTGATCTTGGAGTTCTTTCGTTTCCAAAGATTGAAACCGATATTTACCTTGAGCCTTTTCAAAAAGAATTTTTGGGATACCATGCTAGTATCGTCGTTCCGAAAGGGCATCCGTTTGAACAGGCATCCTCACTCACCTTTGAACATCTCAAAAATGAACGTTTCAGTACTTTATCAAGAAACTTTATGTTAGGAAAACTACTGCATACTCGTTCTAGAGACTTTGGATTTGAGCCTCATATTGTTTATACAGATGATAATTGGGAAGTTTTGCTAGCTAGTTTAGCAACCTTTAATTCCATATGCATTATGGCCCATGAATATAAGGAATTTTATTCTGATGCTTCTCTTACTTGGATCCCACTAGACGATAAGAAGAGTTTCTTCCCTATTGGAGTGGCTTATCTTCCAAATCAAACTTATTCGCAAAATACAATCGAATTAATAGAATTATTGCGAGATTTGTAAGTTTTTATCTCTATTTATTGTACAATGTTTGTGATTTTTTTACCAATTGAGTTTTTTTATACCTCTATAAGATTTTTCTATAGTCTTCTTACTAAAAAAGGACATCAAGTTTAGGAGTTCTCCTAAGCTTGATGCCCTTTTTTGTTGGGTTTAATCTATATTTTTACTAAATTGCCCAGTCTCCGTTGCGGAAGATTGGAACGACAGTACCGTCTTCACGGATACCATCAACGTTCATTTCTGGTCCACCAATCATGAAGTCCACGTGAACATCCGCACGGTTTAATCCAGCTTCTCTTAATTCTTCTTCAGTTTCGAATTTTTCTCCACCTTTAACGCTTGTTGCATAAGCAGAACCAATTGCTAAGTGGTTTGAGGCATTTTCATCGAATAATGTGTTGAAGAATGTAATGCCTGATTGAGAGATTGGTGATGGGTCACTTACGAGTGCAACTTCACCTAATCCACGAGCACCATTGTTTTCGAATACTAAGTCTTTCATTACTTGGTCGCCTTTTTCAGCAGATACTTCTGTGATTTGACCGTCTTTGAAAGTCACTTTGATGCCTTCGATAATGTTTCCGTTGTAACTTAATGGTTTTGTACTTGATACGTATCCATCAGCTACGCGGAAATCAGGAGCTGAGAAGACTTCTTCTGTTGGCATATTTGCGATGAAGTGTTCTCCTTGAGCATTGATGCTTCCAGCACTCTCCCAAACATGGTTTTTAGGCATTCCTAGGGTTAAGTCTGTCCCTGGTGCAGTGTAGTGTAATTTCACGAATTGTTCTTTGTTTAAGATAGCTGCTTTTTTGTCTAATTTTTCTTCATGTTCTTTCCATGCTGCTACTGGATCATCAGCGTAAACACGGCAAGTTTTGAAGATTTGATCCCATAATAAATCTACTGCTTCTTCGTCCGTTGCAGCATTAGGGAATACTTTCTTCGCCCATTCTTTACCAGCCGCAGCGGCTACTGTCCAGCTCACTTTGTTGGCTTGTGTTGCTGTACGTAATGGTTTTAATGCAAGACTTAATGCTTTTGTTGATTGTTGTAGACGTTCTGCTGATACTCCAGCAAATGCGTCTGGGTCAGCTGAGCGAACGTTTAAGCGGCTTGCTTTCTTCTCTAATAAGTAGTTCATTTCTGCTACACGGTATTCTGGAACGTTTGTGATACGGTCTTCAGCTGCGTGTAATAAGCGTTCACGGCCTACGAAATCGTCTGCCCATGATACAATAACTTCGCTTGCTCCGTGTGCGTAAGCTTCTTTTACTAATAAACGAGCTAATGGTGCTTGGTCTACGTCAATCACAATATTCACTGTGTGACCTGGTTGCACGTTAATCCCTGTTGAGATTAATAATTTAGCGTATTTTTCTAAATTTTTGTCGAAATCTTTCAATACCATATTGACACTCCTTTTAATATAACTATCTTCATCCTATCATATTTCTAGTCGAAATTCTTATAAAACACTTCATCTAAGTACAGTCCGTGAGCAGGCGCGGTTGGTCCAGCCACATTTCGGTCCATCGCTTCTAAAATCTGTTTCATCTCTTCGACTTCTCGTAAACCATCCCCAATTTGAAGCGCCGTTCCAACTAAAATGCGAACCATATTGTAAAGGAAACCTTTACCCTCAAAAGTGAAAATTAATTCATCACCGTTTCTCTTCACTTCTGCTTTCGTCACAACGCGAACTTTGGAGTCTTTATCGCTTTTTGTCGAACAAAAACTTGTAAAATCATGTTCTCCAATCACTGCTTCAAAAGCCTTGTTGATGCGATCTACATCCGTTTTGAATGGGTGATGCAGCTCATACTGACGAAGAAACGGACTCTGCACAGGTGCAGTCGCTACTTTATAAATATATCGTTTCCCGGTTACACTATAGCGCGCGTGAAACTCTTCAGAGACCGCTTCTGCAGAAACAATCCGGATTGAAGTTGGTAATAAACTATTCATCGCACGGACAAGTGAGTTTTCCTCTATGCGTTTTGGGTAGTCGATATGAACCACTTGACCATTGGCATGAACACCAGAGTCTGTCCGGCCAGATCCACTAACCGGAATATATTGTCCCTTCGTCATCTTCTTCAGTGCCTTATTCAGTTCTGCTTGAATGCTATTTCCGTTCTCTTGCACTTGAAATCCAACATATGGCGTACCATCATATTGAATAATGAGTTTATATCGCTGCATCCTTTTCCCCTTCTTTCAAAAAAGAGCTTGACAAGTCAAGCTCCTTACTTTTTATGCTTTAAATACAAATAATAAAATGGTTACGACCACAAGAGATACTCCTGCAATGGCATCACGCATTTCATAATGAAGAACACGGTATTTACTTCGTCCGTCTCCTCCCTGGTATCCACGAGCTTCCATAGCTGTGGCTAAGTCTTCAGCACGATTCAATGAGCTCACAAAAAGCGGAATAAGAATTGGAATAATCGCCTTCATTTGTTCGAAGAGATTTCCTTCTCCAAAATCAACCCCACGAGCTCGTTGCGCGTTCATAATTTTCTGTGCTTCATCCATTAAGGTTGGAACGAAACGAAGCGCAATCGATAGCATCAAAGCAACCTCATGTACTGGAAACTTCACAACAGAAAGAGGCTTCATTACTGCTTCAATCGCATCTGTTAACTGCAAGGGTGCAGTTGTTAGCGTTAAGAGCGTCGAGAATGAGATAATTAATACAAAGCGTAAGAAAATGAATACCGCGTTAATAATCCCCTCGGAAGTCACTTGGAGGAATCCCCATTTAAAGTAAACTTCCCCTCCACTTGTGAATAGAATTTGAAGTGCTACTGTGAATAGAATGACCCAAATTAATGGTCGAATTCCTTTCCAAAAGAATCCTAGTGGAATCTTTGACAATAGTAACGCCACGAGTGTATAGGCAATCAACAAGCCATATGTTACCCAGTTATTGGCTAAGAAGATGACTAATACAAACGCAAATGTTCCAATTAATTTCGTTCTTGGATCTAGTTTATGGATCCATGAGTCTCCTTGTAAATAGCGTCCTAATATTAATTTATCGAGCACTTGCTTCACCTCCTAAATTAGAATGTGAAACCAGTAAATCCGCTAATTGATCTAACGTCATTGGGCGTTCTTCGGTTGAAAACCCTTTTGCTTTTAGCCTCTCTACAAATTGAATCGTTGAAGGAAGGCCTAATTGTTTTTCTTGTAGCCAATGTGCATCCGAGAACACTTCTTCAGGCGTACCAGTTTTTACAACCGTCCCTTTTTCACAAACAATCACGTAATCCGCATAGTCACTTACATCATTCATTTGATGTGTTACAAGAACGATGGTAATCCCTTGCTCTTTTTGTAAGGAGGAAAACATCTCCATCATTTCTTTACGACCTTTAGGATCTAGTCCCGCAGTTGGTTCATCTAGTACTAACACCTCAGGCTGCATCGCTAAAACCCCAGCAATAGCAACACGGCGCATTTGTCCTCCAGATAAATCAAACGGTGACTTTTGCAAGACATCTTCAGGAAGACCCACAATCTTTAGTGTTTCCTTAGCAATTTGATTAGCGTCTTCCTCACTCACTCCAAAATTCTTTGGGCCAAAAGCAATATCTTTCTGAACGGTTTCTTCAAAAAGTTGTGCTTCCGGAAATTGGAATACAATTCCTACTTTTTTTCGTAAAGGTTTCAAATCCTTATTACTCGTTTGAGCATCTACAATACGTTCCCCTAATGCAACTGTCCCTGTAGTAGGCTTTAATAAAGCATTCAAATGTTGAAGAATAGTTGACTTCCCTGAACCAGTATGACCGATAATTGCAGTATATTTTCCAGAAGGAATTGCAAAATTCACGTCATGTAATGCGCGTGTTTCAAAAGGAGTGTTTGCTTGGTATGCGAAATTTACTTCGTTAAAACGGATGTCCATAACCACTCCACCAATCCTTCCTCATCTAAATACTCCTCAGGGACATTTATTCCTCTTTCCCGAAGAGCTTCTATCAGTTTCTCAGCAAAAGGAACATCTAATCCTTTTTCAACTAGCTTGGATCCTAATTTAAAAATTTCCTTTGGAGTCCCAATTTGTTGAATTTGACCTTGCTCCATCAAAACAACTCTGTCTGCTTGAGCCGCTTCGTCTAAATCATGCGTAATAGAAATAACGGTAATCTTCTTTTCTTTATGAAGCTTTTGAATCGTCGAAATCACTTCTAAACGTCCTTTTGGATCTAACATCGATGTTGCTTCATCCAAAATAATTACTTCAGGTTCTAATGCCGTTACTCCCGCAATGGCTACTCTTTGTTTTTGCCCACCTGATAAGCGAGCTGGTTCTTTCGTCCGAAATTCAGACATTTTCACCATATCAAGAACTCTGGTTACGCGTTCGAGCATTTCTTCTCGAGGAAGTCCAATATTTTCCAACCCAAAAGCAATATCATCTTCCACAGTAGTTCCCACGAATTGATTATCAGGATTTTGGAACACCATTCCAACTGTTCTTCTTGCTTCAAACACAGTTTCTTCAGTTAACATCTTCCCATTTACAACAACAGATCCTGTATTTGCTTCAATCAAACCATTCATAACTTTGGCCAAAGTAGATTTCCCGGACCCATTATGACCAATAATTGCTAACCATTCACCTCGTCGAATTTCTAGTGAAACTCCGGCAAGGGCTTCTCTGGCATCGTCTTCATGATAACGATAATGAATATTTTCCAACTCAATAATAGTATGATCCAATAACGACACCCCTTTCCTTATTCTATGTATGATTAAAAAAATATGTATAAAATAAAAAAACACACTTTAATACGATGAAGTGCTTCCCCGCCAAGTGAATGACGGGAAGGCAACGAGCTAGACTAAATAATCAAGGAAAGAATAAGGCTACCATTCAGTAGCCCCAGACTTCCCATCTTACAAAGCAAGATGATTATTACCATCATGACGCTCTTTTCAACCATCGAAAAGTGTTCGATTGAATGTTATATTAAACTAATTCAATGATAACCATTGGTGCAGCATCGCCACGACGAGGTTCTGTTTTAAGAATACGAGTGTATCCACCTTGACGTTCGTTGTAACGAGAAGCTAAATCATTAAATAATTTTTGCAACGCTGTTTCAACAACGATTTTTTCGCCTTCTTCACGAACATCTGCAACTTCGTTACGAACAAATGCAGCTGCTTGACGACGAGCATGTAAGTCACCACGTTTACCTAAAGTAATCATTTTTTCTACAGTAGAACGAATTTCTTTAGCACGAGCTTCAGTAGTAACGATACGTTCGTTAATAATTAAGTCTGTTGTCAAGTCACGTAGTAACGCTTTACGTTGTGAACTTGTACGTCCTAATTTACGATAAGCCATTTTATAATATTCCTCCTTCTTAAGAGTTTCTATTAGTCTTCACGACGTAAGTCTAAATTTAAATCGATTAGTTTTTGTTTTACTTCTTCAAGAGATTTACGACCTAAGTTACGAACTTTGATCATTTCAGCTTCTGATTTGCTTGTTAATTCATGAACTGTATTAATTCCAGCACGTTTCAAGCAGTTATAAGAACGAACTGATAAATCTAATTCTTCAATAGTCATTTCAAGAAGACGTTCTTTTTGAGTTTCTTCTTTTTCGACCATGATTTCCATAGGAAGTGCTTCATTTGTTAAGTTAACAAAAATATTCAAGTGTTCTGTTAAAATACGAGCTGCTAAACTAATAGCATCTTGAGGTGCGATAGAACCATCTGTCCATACATCAAGAGTTAGTTTATCATAAACATTTTTTTGACCAATACGAGTGTTCTCTACTTGGTAGTTCACTTTACTAATCGGAGTATAAATAGAATCAATTGGAATAACACCAATTGGCATATTTTCAGATTTATTGTAATCAGAGCGAACATACCCACGACCATTTTTAGCGTTCATACGAACATGGAAGTGATGACCTTCTGCTACTGTACAAATGTATAAATCAGGGTTTAGAACTTGAATGTCGCTATCGTGTTTGATATCACCTGCAGTTACAACTGCTGGTCCCTTAACATCAATTTCTAATACTTTATTTTCATCTTCACTGAAAGATTTAAGTGCAATTTTTTTAATATTTAAAATGATTGCAGCTACATCTTCAACTACGCCATCTATTGTTGAAAATTCATGTAAAACGCCATCCATTTGGATATCTGTTACTGCAGTACCAGGGAGTGACGATAATAAGATTCGGCGTAATGAATTCCCTAAGGTAGTACCATAACCGCGTTCAAGTGGCTCAACAACGAATTTACCAAATTTTGCATCTTCGCTGACTTCAATCGTCTCAATTTTTGGTTTTTCAATTTCGATCATGTTTTTTACCCCTTTCAAAACGTTCGTTCAATGTGCGATTGTCCGACAAAATTCAACAATAACAATCCATTACACACGACGGCGTTTTGGAGGACGACATCCATTATGAGGGATTGGTGTTACGTCACGAATTGCTGTCACTTCTAAACCTGTAGCTTGTAATGAACGAATAGCAGCTTCACGACCTGAACCAGGACCTTTAACAGAAACTTCTACAGTTTTCATTCCGTGCTCCATTGAACCTTTTGCAGCAGATTCAGCAGCCATTTGAGCAGCAAATGGTGTTGATTTTTTAGAACCTTTAAATCCTAAAGCACCTGCAGAAGACCATGAAACAGCATTACCATGAACGTCTGTAATCATAACAATTGTATTATTAAATGTTGAACGGATGTGTGCTACACCAGATTCAATATTCTTTTTCACGCGGCGTTTGCGTACAACTTTCTTTGCCATGAAGAATTAACCTCCTTCTTCTCTAAATTATTTTTTCTTACCTGCAATAGCCTTAGCTGGGCCTTTACGAGTACGAGCATTATTTTTTGTATTTTGTCCACGAACTGGTAAACCACGACGATGGCGAACTCCACGGTATGAACCGATTTCCATCAAACGTTTGATGTTCAAGTTCACTTCACGACGTAAGTCCCCTTCAATTTTTAGTTTATCCACTTCAGCACGGATACGGTCTAACTCATCATTCGTTAAATCGCGAACACGAGTATCTTCATTTACATTAGCAGCTGCTAAAATTTGTTTTGAAGTAGTAACACCGATACCGTAAATATAGGTTAAAGAAATAACAACACGTTTTTCACGTGGAATATCCACACCTGCAATACGAGCCATACTAATGAGTACCTCCTTATATATTATCCTTGACGTTGTTTATGTTTGGGATTTTGACAAATCACCATAACTTTACCATTGCGTTTAATAACTTTACATTTTTCGCAAATTGGTTTTACTGATGCTCTAACTTTCATTTAAGTTCCCTCCTCTATTTCATTAACGGAGTCCATTATTTAAAGCGATACGTGATTCTTCCACGCGTTAAATCATACGGTGATAATTCAACCGTAACTTTATCGCCTGGTAAAATTTTAATGTAGTGCATCCGGATTTTTCCAGATACATGCGCTAAAACCTCATGACCATTTTCAAGTTCGACCTTGAACATCGCATTTGGTAATGTTTCATTAACAATACCTTCAATTTCAATTACGTCTTCCTTTGCCATGTCTTATCCTCCTTACTTGTAATAAGTTTTTACGGATTATTTGACGGACTTCTACCGTTATCTAACTTTCTAAGTATACCATTTCAGCTACAATAAATGCAAGATAACAGGCAGAGTTTAGCGAGGTTCTCCCATAATTGATTGAATCGTTTGGAATAGATTGTCAATTCCACTTTCGCCATCTACATTACGTAGTATGCCTTTTGCTTTATAGTAGTTTAAGATTGGTTTTGATTGTTCGATATTAATTTGAATTCGATTTTCCACTGTTTCAGGCTTATCGTCTTCACGTTGGTAAAAATCGTGAGACCCACAACGATCACATGTTCCTTCTACTTTAGGTGGATTATTTGTTTTGTGATATGTTGATCCACAGTTACGACAAATAATTCTTCCTGTTAGACGTTGCATTAAGATCTCAGGGTTCACTTCAATATTAATCACTGCATCAATTGAGCGATTTAAATCTTGCATGATTTTATCAAGTGCTTCCGCTTGAGCTTGAGTACGTGGGAAACCGTCCAATAAGAATCCTTTTTCTGTATCGGCTTGTTGTAAACGTTCCTTTACAATGCCGTTTGTTACTTCATCAGGTACTAGTTCGCCTTTATCCATGAATGATTTAGCTTTAAGACCTAATTCAGTTTGTTGTTGCATAGCAGCACGGAACATATCTCCTGTTGAAATATGTGGGATTCCGTATGTAGCAACAATCTTTTCAGCTTGAGTGCCTTTACCTGCACCAGGTAAGCCCATTAAAATAATGTTCATAGTTGCCTCCTAGAATCATAACTGAGGAACTGACAAAACGCATTTCTGCATCTTGTCAATCAATCCGTTATTCCTCAATAAATCCTTTATACTTACGCTTAATCGTACGACCTTCAATTTGACGGCTGATTTCTAAAGCAACCCCGACAACGATTAGAAGGTTTGTACCACCTAGCATCAATCCTCTTGGTAAGTTCCACAATGCTGCAGCCACCATAGGAAGAATTGAAATACCTCCTAAGTAAAGAGCACCTACTGTACTCAATCGTAGTAATGTACTTGAAACAAATGATTCAGTATCTTTACCTGGACGAACACTTAGGATGTAACCACCAGATTTTTGTAAGTTTTCTGCTACTTTCTCAGGGTTTACCTGAACGAAAGCATAGAAGAATGTAAATACAACAATTAACACTGTGTATAATGTTGCACCAGCAGGCTTAGTAAAATCAAAAATGTTAGTTGCAATTTGGTACCAGCCAGACTCACTATGATCATTAGCATAAAGACTTAAAATCGTTGATGGTAATGTCATGAATGAACTAGCAAAGATAACAGGAATTACCCCTGCAGAGTTGATTTTTAATGGTAACCAAGATGTTTCACTTGATCCTGTTGCACGTTTTGAGTAGGAAATTGGTAAGCGACGTTGTGCTTGCTCAATATAAACTACTAACATAACGACTAAAACAATCGCTACAATCAATGCAACCGTGAATCCTATTGCACGATATAATTCAGTGTCTGCACGACCTTGAATTTGTTTTACATAGAATTCATAAATATCATGCGGCATTCTTGCTACGATACCTGCGAAGATTAGAACAGAAACACCATTTCCAATCCCCTTAACGGTTATCATGTCCCCTAACCATGTAAGGAACATTGAACCAGCTGTTAACACAAGCGCAATCATTAAAAATGTTTTAATTCCTGGATTATTAATTAAGCCGTAATTTGACCAAACATTAAATCCGAATGAAATTGCATAAGCTTGGAAAAATCCAATAACAATTGTTAAATATCTCGTTGCTGTATTTAATTTACGACGACCTACTTCACCTTGTTTAGACCATTCAACGAATGTCGGTAAGAGATCCATTTGTAACAATTGAACAACAATCGAAGCAGTGATATATGGTGAAACTCCCATTGAGAATAATGAGAAGTTTGATAACGCACCACCGCTAAATGTATTTAACAACCCGAAGATTCCTGTAGTTGCAAATGTTTGAATTGCTCCAGCATTTACACCAGGAACCGTTACTTGTGATCCAATACGAAAGATAATTAGAATCATCAATGTGAATAATAGACGATTTCTAATTTCCTTCATTTGAACAGCATTTTTTAGTAGAGTGAACATTAGATCACCTCTACAGTTCCACCTGCAGCTTCAATAGCTTCTTTTGCTGCTTGCGAGAATTTATTTGCTTTTACAGTTAACTTACGTTCAAGTTTACCATTAGCTAACACTTTGATACCGTCTTTTTCGTTTTTAACGATACCAGCCTCAACTAGTACAGCCGCAGTTACTTCTTGACCATCTTCAAAACGATTTAATGTTTCAAGATTTACAACTGCATATTCTTTACGATTAATATTTTGGAAACCACGTTTTGGAATACGACGGAACAATGGAGTTTGTCCACCTTCGAATCCTAATCTAACGCCACCGCCTGAACGAGCTTTTTGACCTTTGCTTCCGCGTCCAGCAGTTTTACCATTTCCTGAACCTTGACCTCTACCAACACGGTTACGTTCTTTACGAGAACCTTCAGCTGGTTGTAATTCATGAAGTTTCATGTTCTGGGCACCTCCTCTTATAAGTTTTAAATTAAACTTCCTCAACATCCACTAAATGTGAAACTGTGTTAACCATACCTTTAATTGCTACGTTAGCTGGTTTAACAACTGTTGAACGAATTTTTGTTAAGCCTAATGCTTTACAAGTATCGATTTGGTTTTGAGGACGTCCAATCAAGCTTTTCTTTAAAGTAATCTTTAATTCTGCCATTATAATGTCCTCCTTATCCTAAAAGTTCTTCAACTGATTTGCCACGTAAAGCAGCAACATCTTCAACACGTTTTAATTGTTTTAATCCTTCGATTGTAGCACGAACCATGTTAACTGGTGTGTTAGAACCTAAAGATTTTGAAGTTACGTCTGAAATACCTGCTAATTCAACAACGGCACGAACTGGTCCACCTGCAGCAATTCCTGAACCGGCTTGAGCTGGTTTTAACAATACGTTACCACCGCAGAAACGACCGATAACTTCGTGAGGAATTGTAGAACCACTAGTTGGAACTTCAATAAGGTTTTTCTTAGCATCTTCAATAGCTTTACGAATAGCTTCTGGTACTTCTTGAGCTTTACCAGTACCGAAACCAACATGTCCATTATGGTCACCGACAACTACTAAAGCAGCAAAACGTAAACGACGTCCACCTTTTACAACTTTTGTAACGCGGTTAATCGCAACAACACGATCTTCTAATTCTAAGTTTCTTGCATCAACATTAACCATGAATTGTGGATCCTCCTTTTCCTAGAATACTAGTCCATTTTCACGTGCTGCTTCAGCTAAAGCTTTTACACGTCCATGGTATAAGTATCCACCACGGTCAAAGACTACTTTCTTAATATTTTTTTCAAGTCCGCGTTCTGCGATTAATTTACCTACAGCAGAAGCTTCCTCAGTTTTTGTTCCGTTTTCTACATTAGTATCTAAAGTAGAGGCACTTGCTAGCGTCACACCCGCTACGTCATCAATTAATTGAGCGTAGATGTTTTTGTTAGAACGAAAAACGTTCAAGCGTGGGCACTCAGCAGTACCAGAAATTTTGCGACGAACACGTGCGTGACGAGTTTGACGCACTTTATTTTTGTCTGGTTTTGTAATCACAATTTTCACCTCTTATTAATTAATCATGCTGCATCAAGCGCAACAAAAGGTAAATAATCACTAAAATTATTTACCTGTTTTACCTTCTTTACGACGTACAAATTCATCAACGTAACGAATTCCTTTACCTTTATAAGGTTCTGGAGGACGTACGCCACGAATGTTAGCAGCTAATTCGCCAACTTTTTGTTTGTCATAACCTTTAACGATTACTTTTGTATTTGAAGGAACTTCGATTTCGATACCTTCTTCTGGAGTAAACTCCACTGGATGAGAATATCCAACGTTTAATACAAGTTTTTTACCTTGTAATTGAGCACGATACCCAACCCCGATTAATTCCAATTCTTTTTGGAATCCATCAGTAACCCCAACTACCATGTTGTTGAATACTGCGCGAGTTGTTCCGTGGATTGTTTTGTTTTCTTTTGAATCATCTGGACGAGTGAATACTACTTCACCTTCGCGTTGTTCTAAAGAAATGTTATGGTTGAATGTATAAGTTAATTCACCTTTAGGACCTTTTACAGTAACTGTGTTGTCCTTTAA
Organism: Granulicatella sp. HMSC30F09; assembly: GCF_001806915.1. Classification (NCBI taxonomy): domain Bacteria; kingdom Bacillati; phylum Bacillota; class Bacilli; order Lactobacillales; family Carnobacteriaceae; genus Granulicatella; species Granulicatella sp. HMSC30F09. Next base: position 18,892 of record NZ_KV786436.1, read on the forward strand.
GTCTACTGTTACTCCTGCAGGAATAACGACTGGTTTATTTCCGATACGGCTCACTTGGCTGCACCTCCTTATTTTCTAGATTACCAAACGTATGCTAGAACTTCTCCACCTACGTTTTTAGCTCTTGCTTCTTTATCTGTGATAACACCTTCAGATGTTGACACAATTGCAATTCCTAAACCATTTAATACTTTAGGAACTTCACCTGTTTTAGCATAAACACGTAAACCAGGTTTAGAAATACGTTTCAATCCTGTGATTACACGTTCGTTATTTTTTCCATATTTCAAGAACACTTTCATGATGCCTTGTTTGCCATCTTCTTCAACTGAGAAATCTTTGATGAATCCTTCAGATTTTAAGATGTTTGCAATAGCAACTTTCATGTTTGATGACGGAACTTCTAGTGATTCGTGACGAACCATGTTCGCGTTACGAATACGAGTTAAGAAATCCGCGATTGGATCTGTCATAACCATTAATGAGTACCTCCTTTATCAAGTAGTAATGATTACCAACTTGCTTTCTTCATTCCTGGGATTTGCCCTTTATAGGCAAGCTCACGTAAACAAATACGGCAAAGTTTGAATTTACGATAAACTGAATGTGGTCGACCACAACGTTCACAACGAGTATATTCTTGAGTTGAATATTTTTTTGGACGTTTGTTCTTTGCGATCATTGATTTTTTAGCCAAACTACTCGCCTCCTGTGAGTTTAATTTTTATTTTTGGAAAGGCATTCCAAGTTGAGTTAATAATTCTTTTGCTTCTTCGTCTGTATTAGCTGTTGTTACGATAACAATATCCATACCACGAACTTTGTCTACGCGATCGTAGTCAATTTCTGGGAAGATTAATTGTTCTTTAACACCTAATGTGTAGTTACCGCGTCCATCAAAAGATTTTTTAGAAATCCCACGGAAGTCACGTACACGAGGTAATGAAACTGTTACTAACTTGTCTAAGAAGTCATACATACGTTCACCACGTAAAGTAACTTTAGTTCCGATTGGCATACCTTCACGTAAACGGAAACCAGCGATTGATTTCTTCGCAGTTGTTACAACTGGTTTTTGACCAGAGATTAATGTTAACTCTTCAACTGCTTTTTCTAAGTTTTTAGCGTTAGATGTTGCATCACCAACACCCATATTAATAACGATTTTTTCTACTTTTGGTACTTCCATAACTGATTTGTAGTTAAATTTTTCAATTAATGAAGGTACTACTTCGTTTTTGTATTTTGCATTTAAGCGATTCATGCAGGATGGTCCTCCTTCCTCAAATTACTGAATTATGCTTTATTACGACCTTTAGGTACACGTACCTTTTCACCGTTTTCTACTTTAAAGCCTGTACGAGTTGCTTTACCTGTAGTTGGGTCTACGAACATTACGTTTGAAACATGAATTGGAGCTTCCACTTCAACGATTCCCCCTGTTTGGTTCGCTTGAGATGGTTTTTGATGTTTCTTAACAATGTTAACACCTTCAACGATTACACGGTCTTTCTTAGGAAAACTTTTTAAAATTTTTCCTTCTTTACCTTTGTCTTTACCTGAGATTACTTTTACGATATCACCAGTTTTAACGTGCATGTGTTACACCTCCTTCGATTTTGATGAGAATTATAATACTTCTGGAGCTAATGAAACGATCTTCATGTAGTTGTTATCACGTAATTCACGTGCAACTGGTCCAAAGATACGTGTTCCACGAGGGCTCTTGTCATCACGAATGATTACACATGCATTTTCGTCGAACTTAATGTATGAACCGTCTTTACGACGTGCACCTGATTTAGTACGAACGATTACAGCTTTAACGACATCCCCTTTTTTAACAACTCCACCTGGTGTTGCTTGTTTAACGGATGCAACGATTACGTCACCGATATTAGCTGTTTTGCGGCCAGATCCGCCTAGAACTCTAATTGTTAACACTTCACGAGCGCCTGAGTTGTCAGCCACTTTTAGTCGAGTTTCTGTTTGAATCACTATTGGTTCCTCCTTTCAAATGTATACACAATTGAAATTAAATAATTACTGCTTCTTCAACAATTTCAACTAAGCGGAAACGTTTTGTTTTTGACAATGGACGAGTTTCCATAATCTTAACAATGTCCCCAACTTTTGCTGAGTTATTTTCATCATGAGCTACAAATTTTTTCGTATATTTAACACGTTTACCGTAAGTTGAGTGACGTTTGTAAGTTTCGATTGCAACTACTAACGTTTTGTCCATCTTATCTGAAACAACGCGTCCTTGATATACTTTACGTTGGTTACGTTCTACAGTCATGTTCATTGCCTCCTTTGCTGATGATTATTTTTGCAATTCTTCTTGACGCAATGCAGTCTTGATACGCGCAATTTGTTTACGTACTTCACGAATGCGTGCTGTACCTTCTAATTGCCCAGTAGCAAGTTGGAATCGTAAGTTGAATAGTTCTTGTTTTAATTCATTTTCTTTTTCAACAAGTTCAGCAGTGGATAACCCTTTAAGTTCTTTCTTAAGTTCATTAACCTTCATTCGATTCACCACCATTTTCTTCGCGTTTCACAAATTTTGTTTTAACTGGCAATTTGTGTGATGCCAAACGTAAAGCTTCGCGTGCTACTTCTTCTGATACGCCAGCGATTTCGAACATCACTTTACCGCGTTTAACTGGTGCTACCCAACCTTCAGGTGCCCCTTTACCAGAACCCATACGAACCCCGATAGCTTTAGCTGTGTATGATTTGTGAGGGAAAATTTTGATCCATACTTTCCCACCACGTTTCATGTAACGTGTCATAGCGATACGTGCTGCTTCGATTTGACGGTTTGTAATCCAATGAGATTCTGTTGCTTGTAAACCGTATGTACCGAATACTACTTCTTTACCACCTTTAGCTTCCCCGCGCATTTTTCCACGGAACTCACGACGGTGTTTTACACGTTTTGGTACTAACATGTTTATTTCCCTCCTTTCTCAGAGTTTTTGTTCTTTCTTGTTGGTAATACTTCATCACGGTAAATCCAAGTTTTAACACCTAATTTTCCGTATGTTGTATCTGCTTCTTCCCATGCGTAGTCAATGTCCGCACGTAATGTATGCAATGGAACAGTTCCTTCTGAATAGCTTTCAGAACGAGCGATATCAGCACCGTTTAAACGACCTGAAACCATAGTTTTGATTCCTTTAGCACCAGCGCGCATTGTACGTTGGATTGCTTGTTTTTGTGCACGACGGAAAGCGATACGACGTTCTAAGTCGCGAGCGATTCCTTCAGCAACTAATTTAGCATCTAAATCAGGTTTTTTGATTTCAACAATGTTGATGTGAACTCGTTTACCTGTTAGTTTGTTTAAGTTTGTACGTAATTTATCTACTTCAGATCCACCTTTACCAATTACCATACCTGGTTTAGCTGTGTGGATTGAAACATTAACACGATTAGCAGCACGTTCAATTTCAATAGTTGAAACGCTAGCTTCGTTTAATTGTTTACGGATATAATCACGGATTTTTAAATCTTCATGCAAGAATTCTGCGAAATCTTTTTCTGCGTACCATTTTGAATCCCAGTCACGGATGATTCCGACACGCATTCCTAATGGATGAATTTTTTGACCCACTGATTATCCCTCCTTCTTCTCTGATACCACTACAGTGATGTGGCTTGTGCGTTTTAAGATTTGTGAAGCTGAACCTTTAGCACGTGGACGGAAACGTTTCATTGTTGGTCCTTCGTTCACGTAAGCTTCACTTACATATAAGTTTTCAACATCTAAGTCGAAATTGTGTTCAGCGTTAGCAATTGCAGACATTAAAACTTTTTCTACGATTGGTGATGCAGAACGTGGTGTGAATTTCAAGATTGAAATTGCGTCACCGATTTTTTTACCTCTAATTAGATCGACAACAAGGCGAGCTTTACGAGGTGCAATACGAACTGTTTTAGCAACTGCTTTAGCAGATGTGATTTGTTCTGACATTTTTCAAGTCCTCCCCTCGTTATTTGCGTTTAGATTTCTTATCGTCATTCACGTGACCACGGTATGTTCTTGTAGGTGCAAATTCACCTAATTTATGTCCTACCATGTCTTCTTGAATATAAACTGGAACATGTTTTCTGCCGTCATATACAGCAATTGTTTGTCCAACAAAGTTTGGGAAAATTGTTGAACGGCGAGACCAAGTTTTGATCACAACTTTTTTGTCGCTACCTTGAGCAGCTTCAACCTTTTTCATCAAATGTTCATCGACGAAAGGTCCTTTTTTCAAACTACGACCCATTACGGAAATCCTCCTTCCAAGAATTTAATAGAATCAGATTTGTTATCTAGTTATTAATTATTTTTTACGACCACGAACAATAAGCTTGTTAGAACGAGCTTTCTTGCTACGAGTTTTGTATCCAAGAGCTGGTTTACCCCATGGAGATACAGGTGTTGGACGTCCGATAGGAGCGCGACCTTCACCACCACCGTGTGGGTGATCGTTAGGGTTCATTACAGAACCACGAACTGTTGGGCGTTTACGTTTCCAACGAGAACGTCCTGCTTTACCGAAGTTAATTAATTCGTGTTGTTCGTTACCAACTGTACCAACTGTAGCGCGGCAAGTTGAAAGAATCATACGAACTTCACCTGAGTTTAAACGAACTAAGGTGTATTTACCTTCTTGACCAAGTACTTGAGCACTTGTACCAGCTGAACGAACTAATTGTCCGCCTTTACCTGGTTTTGTTTCAATGTTGTGGATCACAGTACCAACTGGAATGTTTGCTAATGGTAAAGCATTACCTACTTTAATATCAGCATGTTCTCCTGATTCGATACGTTGTCCTACTTGTAAACCTTTTGGAGCAATGATATATGCTTTAACACCATCTACATAGTGAATTAATGCAATGTTTGCTGTACGGTTTGGATCGTACTCGATTGAGTGAACGACACCTTCAACGTTATCTTTGTTACGTTTGAAGTCGATCACACGGTAAGCACGTTTGTGTCCGCCACCTTGGTGACGTACAGTGATTTTACCTTGGCTGTTACGACCAGCGTTGTTTTTTGATGATTCCAACAAAGTTTTTTCTGGTGTTGACTTTGTGATTTCGCTGAAGTCATAACCTGTCATATTACGACGGCCGTTTGAGGTTGGATTATATTTTTTAATCGCCACGTCTATTTCCTCCTATTATAATAGTAGTTTTTCATTCTGAAGATTAAGCTTCTTCAGCGAATAATTGAATATCTTTTGAATCTTTTGTAAGCTTCACAATTGCTTTACGACGTTTGTTAGTGTAACCACCGTAGCGGCCAACACGTTTGAATTTAGCGCGTACGTTTAAGATGTTAACTTTTTCAACTTTAACACCAAAAATTTCTTCTACGGCTTGACGTACTTGAATTTTGTTAGCACGTACATCAACTTCAAAAGTGTATTTCTTTTCGTCAGTAGCAAGCATTGAAGCTTCAGTAATGATAGGGCGTTTGATTACGTCACGTGCATCCATTATTGAAGTCCCTCCTCTACTTTAGAAAGAGCTGCTTTTGTGAATAATAGTTTGTCGTTGTTTACAACGTCTAATACAGTAACATCTGTTTCGTCAACGATTGTTACGTTTGGAATGTTACGAGCTGATAATAATGCGAAATCGTTTGAAGATTCTACAACTACTAACACTTTTGTATCTACGTTTAAGTTAGACAATACTTGTGCAAACTCTTTTGTTTTTGGTGCGTCAAATTGTAATGCTTCCACTACAACAAGCTTGTTATCCAATACTTTTTGTGATAATACTGATTTAATCGCTAAGCGACGTACTTTTTTAGGTAATTTGTAACTATATGAACGAGGTGTTGGTCCGAATACAATACCTCCGCCACGCCATTGTGGTGAACGGATTGATCCTTGACGAGCACGACCAGTTCCTTTTTGGCGCCATGGTTTACGGCCGCCTCCGCTTACTGCACTACGGTTTTTAACAGCGTGTGTTCCTTGACGTAATGAAGCGCGTTGCATGATTACTGCGTCGAATACTACATTTTCATTTGGTTCAATTCCGAAGATATCTGAGTTTAATTCGATTTCTCCGTTTGTTGTTCCATCTTGTTTAAATAATGTAACTTTTGTCATTCTCTCGTTCCTCCTTCCCTATTTATTATTTAGATTTAATTGCTGTTTTAATTTCTACTAATGATTTCTTAGATCCAGGTACATTACCTTTGATTAAGATTACATTGCGTTCTGCATCGACTTTCACTACTTCTAAGTTTTGAATAGTGATACGGTCGCCACCCATTTGTCCAGGTAATGCTTTACCTTTGAAAACGCGTGATGGGAATGATGCTCCACCCATTGAACCAGGACGACGGTGGTAACGAGAACCGTGAGCCATTGGTCCGCGAGATTGTCCATGACGTTTGATGGCACCTTGGAAACCTTTCCCTTTAGATGTACCTGTTACGTCAACGATGTCTCCTGCTTTGAATACATCAACTGTAATTTCTTGTCCTACTTCGTACTCGCTAAGCTCGACATTGTTGAATTCACGAATGAAGCGCTTAGGAGTAGCATTTGCTTTTGCTACATGACCTTTAGCAGGGCGATTTGATAAAACTTCACGTAAGTCGTCGAAACCTAATTGAACAGCTTCGTAACCGTCGTTTTCGATTGTTTTTAATTGAAGAACAACGTTTGGAGTTACTTCAACTACTGTTACAGGAATAAGTTCACCTGCTTCTGTAAAGTATTGAGTCATCCCTACTTTTTTGCCTAAGATTCCTTTGGTCATGGTTACACCTCCATTTTTCTATTTATTATAATTTGATTTCGATGTCAACACCGCTTGGTAAATCAAGCTTCATTAAGGCATCAACAGTTTTTGGCGTTGGATTAACGATGTCGATCAAACGCTTGTGTGTACGCATTTCAAATTGTTCGCGAGAATCTTTATATTTGTGAGTCGCACGAATAACTGTGTAAAGCGATCTTTCTGTTGGCAATGGAATTGGACCAGCTACGCTAGCACCAGTTCTTTTTGCTGTTTCTACGATTTTTTCCGCTGATTGATCAAGCGCACGATGTTCGTAAGCTTTCAAACGGATACGGATTTTTTGTTTTGCCATTGTCTTTCCTCCTTCGTCTAATGTTGTCATAAGACTAGCTCCACGCGAATTTCCGACTTAACCCTTTCGTGGCAAAGCGTCCGGGCGTGTCGCAACCTCTCGTTTCATAGCTCCCCTTCCTAATTTAAGAGGGGGTATGCTGCTTCAAAATTTACATTCCTCTGCGGCACTTTTAATAGTATACAAGATTCTCTTTTTGATTGCAAGTGAAAACCGTTGATTTAACAACATTTATTTATGCACACGCGCCCGTGTGTTTCATTCTGGTTTAAAACCTTTACAAATGTTGTTAAATCAACGTTTTAAGTGTTTAGACTTATTTTTGATTTCCGCTTCCAATTGTCTGACATTTTATTTTAAAAAATTTTAATAAAAAAGACTATCCAAAAAGGATAGTCTTGAAAATTTAATTTAAAAAATTATTTTTCGATAGCAGCTACTGAACCAGCACCTACAGTACGTCCACCTTCACGGATAGAGAACTTAGTACCAGCTTCGATCGCTACTGGGTGAATTAATTCAACTTCCATAGTTACGTTGTCACCAGGCATTACCATTTCAACGCCTTCTGGTAACACACAAACACCAGTGATGTCTGTTGTACGGAAGTAGAATTGAGGACGGTAGTTAGAGAAGAATGGAGTATGACGTCCACCTTCTTCTTTAGTTAATACGTAAACTTCAGCTTTGAATTTAGTATGTGGAGTGATTGTTCCTGGTTTAGCAAGAACTTGTCCACGTTCGATGTTGTCACGTGTAACACCACGTAATAATGTACCAATGTTATCCCCTGCTTCAGCGTAGTCTAACAATTTACGGAACATTTCAACACCAGTTACAGTTGTTTTTGAAGTTTCTTCTGAAATACCAACGATTTCAACTTCGTCACCAACACGAACTTGTCCACGTTCAACACGACCTGTAGCAACTGTACCACGACCTGTGATTGAGAACACGTCTTCAACTGGCATCATGAATGGTTTGTCAACGTCACGTTCTGGAGTTGGAATGTATTCGTCAACAGCAGCCATTAATTCTAAGATTTTTTCTTCGTATGAAGCGTCGCCTTCTAAAGCGCGTAAAGCAGAACCTGCAACAACTGGAGTGTCATCGCCTGGGAAATCGTATTCTGATAATAAGTCACGAACTTCCATTTCTACTAATTCTAATAATTCTTCATCGTCAACCATGTCAACTTTGTTTAAGAATACAACGATGTAAGGAACACCTACTTGACGTGATAATAAGATGTGTTCACGTGTTTGTGGCATTGGACCATCAGCTGCAGATACTACTAAGATAGCACCATCCATTTGAGCAGCACCAGTAATCATGTTTTTAACGTAGTCCGCGTGTCCTGGGCAGTCAACGTGAGCGTAGTGACGAGTGTCAGTTTCGTACTCAACGTGAGAAGTGTTGATTGTGATACCACGTTCGCGTTCTTCTGGAGCTTTATCGATTGAACCGTAATCTTGAGCTTGCGCGAAACCTTTCTTAGCTAAAACAGTTGTGATAGCAGCAGTTAATGTTGTTTTACCGTGGTCAACGTGGCCGATTGTACCAATGTTAACGTGTGGTTTTGAACGGTCAAATTTTTCTTTTGCCATTTAAATGATTCCTCCTATTAATTGAGTTTTGTTAGATTCTATAACAGTATCTACCGATTGTAATTATACCAAAGAACTCTCTTAAAAATCAACTGGTTATGACTGACATAACCAGTCGATAGCGTTCATTTGGTAGTTATCAAATGGGGTGGAGATTATTCTCCGTTACCACCATTTTTCTTGATGATTTCTTCTGCAATGCTCTTAGGAACATCTTCATAGTGGTCAAATGTCATACTGAAAGTACCACGACCTTGTGTTGCAGAACGTAATGTAGTTGCGTAACCGAACATTTCTGATAAAGGAATCATACCTTTAACGATTTGTGCGTTACCACGAACTTCAGAACCTTCAACACGTCCACGACGAGCGTTAACGTGTCCCATTACATCTCCGAAGTATTCTTCAGGAACTGTAATTTCAACAGCCATCATAGGTTCTAAGATAGCAGGTTGAGCTTTCTTAGCAGCAGCTTTCAATGCCATAGAAGCGGCAACTTTGAAGGCTGTTTCAGATGAATCGACATCATGGTAGCTTCCATCATAAAGTTTAGCTTTGATGTCCACTAATGGATAACCAGCTAATACCCCGTTTTCCATAGCGTCTTTCAATCCAGCTTCAACTGCAGGGATGTATTCACGAGGAACGACCCCACCGACAATAGCGTTTTCGAATTCGAATCCAGCACCTTCTTCGTTTGGAGTAAATTCAATCCATACGTGACCGTATTGACCTTTACCACCTGATTGACGAACGAATTTACCTTCAGCTTGTGTAGAAGCACGGAATGTTTCACGGTAAGATACTTGAGGAGCACCTACGTTAGCTTCTACTTTGAACTCACGACGCATACGGTCTACGATGATATCCAAGTGTAACTCACCCATACCAGCGATAACTGTTTCACCAGTTTCTTGGTTAGTGTAAGCACGGAATGTTGGATCTTCTTCTGCAAGTTTTTGTAAAGCAATACCCATTTTATCTTGGTCAGCTTTTGATTTAGGTTCAATAGCAACCTCGATAACTGGATCAGGGAATTCCATTGATTCTAAGATAACTTCAGCTTTTTCATCACATAATGTGTCCCCTGTAGTTGTATCTTTAAGACCAACTGCAGCAGCGATGTCTCCTGAGAATACTTCTGGAATTTCTTGACGAGAGTTCGCGTGCATTTGTAGGATACGTCCTACACGTTCACGTTTACCTTTCGTTGAGTTTTTAACGTATGAACCTGATTGTAAAGTACCAGAGTACACACGGAAGAATGTTAAACGACCTACGAATGGGTCAGTCATAACTTTGAAGGCCAATGCTGAGAATGGTTCTTCATCAGATGAATGACGTTCAACTTCTTGGTCTGTGTTAGGGTCGATACCTTTAATTGAAGGAACATCTAATGGAGATGGTAAGTAGTCAACTACTGCATCTAACATTAATTGTACCCCTTTGTTTTTGAAGGCAGAACCACATAATACTGGGTAGAATTCTACCGCACATGTAGCTTTACGGATAGCTGCTTTTAATTCAGCTTCTGTAATTTCATCACCTTCTAAATAGCGTTCCATTAATTCTTCATCAGTTTCAGCAACTGCTTCCACTAATTTTTCACGCCATTCTTCAGCTAAATCTTGTAAATCTTCAGGGATATCTGTTTCTTGGATATCTGTACCTAAGTCATTTGTATAGATTTCAGCTTTCATTTTAATTAAGTCAATGATACCAGTGAAGTTGTCTTCAGCTCCGATTGGTAATTGAATTGGGTGTGCATTTGCTTGTAAACGTTCGTGGATTGTACGTACTGAGTATAAGAAGTCAGCACCGATTTTATCCATTTTGTTTGCAAATACGATACGTGGAACTCCGTATGTTGTAGCTTGACGCCATACAGTTTCTGTTTGAGGTTCTACCCCAGATTGAGCATCAAGTACAGCTACCGCACCATCTAATACACGTAGAGAACGTTCTACTTCAACTGTGAAGTCCACGTGCCCTGGAGTGTCGATGATGTTGATACGGTGGCCTTTCCATTGTGCTGTTGTAGCAGCAGATGTAATAGTGATACCACGTTCTTGTTCTTGTTCCATCCAGTCCATTTGTGAAGCTCCTTCGTGAGTTTCACCAATTTTGTGGATTTTACCAGTGTAATAAAGTACACGCTCAGTCGTTGTAGTTTTACCTGCATCGATGTGGGCCATGATACCGATATTACGAGTATTTTCAAGAGAGAATTCTCTTTTTGCCATCTTCGTTCTACACCTCTTTCTATATTTCTAACAATAAGTGAGACCAAAAAGGTTGAAAAACCTTTTTAATCTTACCAACGATAGTGAGCAAACGCTTTGTTCGCTTCAGCCATTTTATGTGTATCTTCACGTTTCTTAACAGAAGCACCAGTGTTGTTCGCAGCATCCATAATTTCTTTAGCTAAACGAACTTCCATTGTGTCTTCACCACGTAGACGTGAGTAGTTTACTAACCAACGTAAACCTAATGTAGTACGACGGTCTGGACGAACTTCCACAGGAACTTGGTAGTTAGAACCCCCTACACGACGAGCTTTAACTTCAAGAACAGGCATAATGTTTTTCATAGCTTGTTCGAAAACTTCCATTGGATCGTTTCCAGTTTTTTCTTTAACGATATCAAATGCGTTATATAAGATTGTTGCAGCTTTACCACGTTTTCCATCTACCATTAAACGGTTGATTAAACGAGTAACTAGTTTTGAATTATAAATTGGATCAGGTAATACATCACGTTTTGCGACAGGACCTTTACGAGGCATTTATAATCCTCCTTTCATTTAATGAGTGTTTATTTATTATTTGTTTTTAGGACGTTTAGTACCGTATTTAGAACGACCTTGCATACGGTTGTTAACTCCTGCAGTGTCTAAAGCACCACGAATGATATGGTAACGTACCCCTGGTAAGTCTTTTACACGTCCACCGCGGATTAATACAACGCTGTGTTCTTGTAAGTTGTGACCGATACCTGGAATGTACGCAGTTACTTCGATTAAGTTAGATAAACGTACACGGGCATATTTACGTAACGCTGAGTTAGGTTTTTTAGGTGTCATAGTACCTACACGAGTACATACACCACGTTTTTGTGGAGAGTTTGTATTCGTTTGTGATTTTTTGAAACTGTTATAGCCTTTACCTAACGCTGGAGAAGCTGATTTCTCAACTGCTGATTTACGAGGTTTACGGACTAATTGGTTAATAGTTGGCATTAAGCTCTTCCTCCTTCCCTAATGGGTTCTTCTTGGTCCACACTTCCGGGCGGACCATTTTTTGTTAAAAATTAAAAGACATCGCTGTCTCATAAAATGGCCTTCTTACCAGTCAGCACGACTGATTTGATTACTTATCAGGAATCAGGTATAAAAGCACCTCTAATAGAATATCATTTCTCCTTCAACTCGTCAAGAATTTTCTTAATAGAAATACTGCCTTTTTATTTGGCGCAATGTATATAGAAAAAACTCACTCCAACAAAAAGACAGGCGAAATCGCCTGCCTCAAAATAGTGTTGATTAAGCTTTTCCTGTTGAACCGAAGATGTCCATTGTTTCTTTTGTAATCTTAACGATTGCATCGAAACCAGGTTTGATGATTTTACGTGGGTCATAAACACCAGCATCTGCATTTAATTTAGCACGAACTGCTGCTGTCCATTGTTGTTGTAATTCAGTGTTAACGTTGATTTTAGCATGTCCACGTTCGATTGCTTTTTTGATTTGATATTCTGGAATACCTGATCCACCGTGTAATACTAATGGAGCACCTGTAGCTTCTGAGATTGCTAACATTTCATCGAAACCTAAAACTGGTTCTCCTGAGTAAGTTCCGTGAACTGAACCTAAAGCTGCTGCTAATGCATCAATTTTAGCTTCTTTAACCATACGTACACATTCGTTTAAGTCAGCGTAGTTGATTCCTCCAGTTACGCCATCTTCAGTACCACCTACAGTACCTACTTCAGCTTCAACTGAAACTCCTTTTGGATGTGCATATTCTACAACTTCTTTAGTTAATGCGATGTTTTCATCGATTGGAAAGTGAGAGTGGTCAAACATTACTGAGCTGAATCCAGCGTCGATGTATTGTTTACATACTTCTACTGAAGAACCATGGTCTAAGTGTAATGCTACTGGAACAGTGATGTCCATAGAATCTAATAATGCATTTACCATAGCTGTAACAACTTTAGGTCCACCCATGTATTTTCCAGCACCTTCAGATACACCTAAGATAATTGGTGAGTTAGCTTCTTGCGCTGCAGTTAAAACGGCTTGTGTCCATTCTAAGTTGTTGATGTTGAATTGACCAACAGCGTATTTGCCTTCTTTTGCTTTTTGTAACATTTCAGTCATGCTTACTAAACGACTCATGTTTTAGTTCCTCCTTGATGCTTACAGCATTTATTTTTAACGGTTTTATTATAGCGTATTTCCTTTTATTTTTCCACCTTTTGTTGTTTTGTTACAGTTTCTTAAGGTTTAGGAACTTTTGGTTGCGCTATCTTTTTTCGAAACATTTTATATAAGAAGAATCCAGCAACCACTATACTTACCACAGCAATGGAATACTCTTCCCACGGAACAACAACGCCATTCGGTCTTGCATCGCCATTCGTCGAAACTAACTGGTGTTCCCTAGTAAACTCGCGCACTATTTCTTTAGCCTCGTTGAACGGATAGAACTGATCAAGAGATAGCTCACCTTTTACATTTGAGATACCTCCTTCTATTAAAGGAAACTCATGAAACATCACTTGGTATTCCCCATCAACTTTTATAAGCACTACCGGAATTTGTAGTTCTTTGGGCACAACAAACAAAATCTTTTCAACATTCAAGTTTTCCCTAGCAATCACTTCTTGCGCCACTTTCACAATTGAATGCTTATTTTTCTCATAAGTACTCACATACGCAACCGTCCATTTTCCTTGTGAGTGAATCAGTTTTTCTCCTTCTTCTTTTGTCAAATATCCCTGCTTCACTTTGTTTTCTATTTCCGACAAATTGGTTGGACCACCTATATAAAGATGTGCCTCTTTCTCCAATGTAGGGTTCTTAATTGGAACTACCCATTTATAGTTACTATCAGTTATGGTACGTTCAATTTCTTCACTATCTAGCTTCTTTTCATCTTTAAACAGCGGTACGTCATAGTATGTCTCGACAGCATGTTCAAAATCAACACCTTCTATATGTTCGTCCCCATCACGAGACATGTTAAGAATTTCTTCTTCTAGATGAATGATCTCATCTTTGGAATGAATCGAGGTTACCGCATCTCCATACACACTAGCGAATCTAAACTGCACTAGTACTAAAATTATTAAAGCAGTAAAACAACAAAAAATTCTTAGCAGACATCTATTTAACTTATGCATTATCCTACTCCCTCCCTGTAATGTTTTCCTACAACAAAAACTATCAAGTACTGCTTTCAACCAAATTATATAGCTATCAGCTGAGTAATTCTAGAGGGTATTGTGATTAAATTATTTATTTTCATATATTCTAAAATTAGCATTTAATTAAGAATTAATTCGGAGTATAATACAGTTACAACAGGTATTGGAGGGGAATCCATGAGAGGTAATTCACAGAACGACAAAATCAAGCGAATGGAATTTTACGGAATTTGTATCTTATCTGTATTTACGATTGCAGCAGGATTACTTACGCGCCCTTCCGCACAAGAAAGGTTAGAAACTGTTCAAACCGCGAAAACATCCTCTGAACAAAATCAAGAGGCTAACGCTACACCAAATAACCCTCAGTCTCCAACAACGAATAAGCAAGTTGCACGTATTACAGCAAGTGGGGATATGCTCTATCACGATATTGTTTATGGCAGCGCGTTTGACGGGAATTCGTATGATTTCAAAAATGACTATGAACAAATTACGCCACTCGTATCTAGCGCAGACCTTGCGATTGGGGATTTCGAAGGGACCATCAATCCAAACGAACCACTTGCTGGGTATCCACTTTTTAACGCTCCTGAAGAAGTGATTCAAAGCATTAAAGACGCCGGATACGACGTACTCGACTTAGCCCATAATCATATTCTCGATACAGGCATCGAAGGATTGAAATACACAGCCAATGCTTTTCGCAAAAAAGGACTTGATATTTTCGGGGTAAAAGTCGACCCATCAGAAGGCATTCTTGTAAAAGAAGTCAATGGTATTAAAGTGGCTATTCTTGGATTTGCGTATGGTTTCAACGGTATCGAAGCTACTCTCACCGACGAAGAATACAACAATCACCTATACGATTTAAATATGCAAAAGGTGAAACAGCTCATTCAACGCGCTGAAGAAATTGCTGACTTTACGATTGTGTTGCCACAAATGGGAGAAGAATATCACCTTCATCCAACACAAGGGCAAATCGATACGTATCATCAAATGATTGAATGGGGTGCGGACGTGATTTTTGGCGGACATCCACACGTCATTGAACCAACCGAAACCATCACTAAAGACGGTGAAAAGAAATTCATCATCTACTCGATGGGGAATCTCCTTTCTAACCAACGCGTTGAAACCTTGGAAAATATCTGGACCGAGCGTGGCGTGATTATGGATATCACGATTGAAAAAGAAAACGGAAAAACAACTCTCACAAACGTTAAGGCTCATCCAACATGGGTTTCACGGGTTGAAATTAACCGCAGCTTTATGGAAGGACCTGCTTACGACTATCAAGTCTTTCTCGCTGAAAACTATATGCCAGGAGGACCTCTGGAGCATACCGTAGACAAAGAAACGCTTGAGAGAATTCAATCTGCTTATACCGAAGTACACAAACTATTAAATATTAAATTCTAAATACGCAAAAAGGCGCCTCCTACTCGATAGGAAGCGCCTTTTACGATTTCAAATTAAGCTACACGTTCTGAAACGTATTTAATAATTTTATTTGGAGTATCGATTTCTTCGTAAGTGACTTCTGTTGGAGCCACTTCGATACCGAACTCTTCTAAGCGAACAAGCAGTTCAACGAAAGCTAATGAATCCATTAACCCTTCTTCTTTTAAGTTAATGTCTTTATCTTCGTATACTACTTCATCTTCACAAATTTCTTCTAGAATTTCTAAAATTCTTTCTTCCATATTCTTCTCCTACTTTCTTATATCAATTTACGGGCCCACTCAGACATTTTCCCTGAAAAAATCAAGAACCCAAACATCACTAAGTGCATCGTTATTATCCAGCTAATCACTTTATACCAGGTCTTATTCTTATTTTTCTTATAAAACTTCGATTTTTTCTGATACCACTCGAATGCTGCCATTAAGATTCCATGATAGAATCCATAAGCAATATAGTTCAATGTAATTCCATGCCAGAATCCCATAAAAGTCATGTTAATCATATAGGCAACCATTGCTGTCGTCAAGCGTTTTTTAAAGATTTTTTTTCGCATAAATCTCATAACAATACGAGAGAATACAAAATCCCTCAACCATGTAGATAGCGTAATGTGCCAACGATTCCAGAAATCTTTAATATCCACACTAATAAATGGAATGTTAAAATTCATTGGTGTTTCAATTCCAAGAATATTACTTGCTCCTACTGCCATCAGACTATACCCTGCAAAATCAAAGAATAAATATGCGGTGTATAAATACATATAAATAACGAAGAAAGAAAAGTCTTTATATCGAATGGATGTCATTTGTTGAAACACCATTCCAGAAATTACAAGCTTATAAAATAGTCCAAGAACCAGTCTAAAAATGCCTGTTCCCGCTAATTCTAAATACTCATCCTTTGTTCGTTGCTTTTTCCAATCTTCTAAGAATCTGCGACTGCGATCAATCGGTCCTGAACTTAGCGCAGGGAAGAACAATAGGAAGTGCACGTAATCTAGCGGCCCCATTGGTTTTTCGATTAACCCATCATAAATTTCAATAATGATTTGGATTAATTTAAAAGTCATGTAGGAAATACCTAAAAATCCAAGCCCCGAGATCTTAAATACAGCGAGAACTTTAACTAAAACAAGCGGTAGTCCTGCAAGAAAAATCATAAGAATCATTGTTTTCTTATGCTCTTTGAACTTCACACTCAGATGCATCAGTATATAACCTACTAAAACATAACCTATGATAGAGCCAAGATGCATAGGATTTTCTGCGAAAACGAAATAAACCATCAACGTAGAAAATACTAACGATAGATAGTAAGTAGATTTTTGAAAGACATTCATTATGAACGCTATTATAAGAATGAATCCCAGTGTCATAAAGAAGGATAGGCCTTCAAAATAATCCATCGACTACACAAGCTCCTTTAATTGTTTTTTATCAATCTTCCCGTTATTGTTTAACGGCATTTCATCTAAGAAAACGACTTTCTTAGGAATCATATATTCCGGCACATGTTGTGCTAATTCTTTTTTGACTAATTTAACCGTTTCAAAACGTTTTTCAATCGGTTCGTTATAGACTACAAACGACGTAATAGACTTCACTTTACCATCTGCAAAAGAAGGCACGGTAGCCGCTTGACGAATTTTTGGATTTTTCAATAGATTATTATCAATATCTTCTAATTCAATCCTGTGTCCATGCAATTTGATTTGGAAATCAATCCGTCCTTCGCAGAATAATAACTCTCCTTCGAAGTGTCCCACGTCCCCTGTACGGTATGCACGCTCACCATCCACTTCAAAAAAATGCTTCTGATTCATTTCAGGATTTTCGTAGTATCCTTTCGCAACTGTATTGCCGTAGATAATAATCTCTCCGCTATTTTCCCCATCAATCAAAACTGTCGTTCCTGGTTTAACAACTCCTACTGGCAAGTTATCAGGATAACGTTCCACTAATTCTTTTGTAAGTGGCATCCATGTGACCATTACAGTAGATTCTGTCGGTCCATAAGTATTTACGACTTCTGCTTTCGGGAATCGTTCCATTAATTTTTCTACTGTAGAACTGAATAATTTTTCTCCACAGAAAACAAATTGTTCCAGTTCAGGGAGCAAGTCTTCATTAAAACTTGGATCCGCAAGACACATTTCTGCAAAAGATGGCGTCGAAATCCAAACAGTCGCTTTTGATTCTTCTAAAGTTTTGAATAATACTTTAAAATCTTGTAAATGCTGTTTATCGATTTGAATCAACGGAATATGCATATACAACGCTGGCCATAAAGACATCACTGATAAATCAAAAGAAAATGGTGGATGCCCTAAGAAGACTTGAGGTCCTTTTCCATCATAATAAGCTGTATACCAATCTAAGAAGTGGTTTAAGTTTGCATATGTAATAGAGACACCTTTAGGCTTTCCTGTACTTCCGG
The DNA here is from genome assembly GCF_001806915.1 of Granulicatella sp. HMSC30F09. Lineage (NCBI taxonomy): Bacteria > Bacillati > Bacillota > Bacilli > Lactobacillales > Carnobacteriaceae > Granulicatella > Granulicatella sp. HMSC30F09. The sequence goes on from NZ_KV786436.1 coordinate 36,958, forward strand.
AGGTAAAGATAATATAAAAAATATCTTCATCCTTCACATAATGTTCCTTAGAAACACGTTCTTTAGTTTGGGTAATGATTTTTTTAGCCTCATCTACTGTCATTATTGGCGTATCTAGTTCAATTGCCTCACTTACCAAAACGATTGGGCTCTTTACTGTTGCAACAATATCTCTAACCCGATCAATCGGAGTGTTGACATCCACAGGGCAGAATGCTCTTCCGGATTTAACACAAGCCAAGAAGTACACGAGCATAAATGGATGCTTATGACCATAAACTACAATCGGAGATTTATCCTCTTTATAAGTTTCATTTAAATAAAACGCCAACTTATCAGAGTACTCCCATACTTGTTTAGCTGTTAGTTCTTCTTCCTGCATTAAATCGTGCTTATAAATCACTTTATCTAGTTGTGTATTTTTTTCTAATTGTTCTAATAAACGTGCCATCTTTTTCTCCCTTGAACACCTTTTCAAATTCTCTTTCTGAAAAACAATTGCCCTTGTTTTCATTACAAAAAGGATTATAGCATACTGGTATATACTTTCATATGAAATTTGGGTAAAAAATATAGATTTTTACTTTTTCTTAATAGCTTGCGCGACTGTATTTTAACTGTTTCATTTTTTCTCAAAAAAACAAACTCTTAGACACGTTGAATCGAAGGTATCTAAGAGCTTGCATGAGTGATTATATTTAGGTAAATGAAAAATTATTTTTCTTCTTTAGCTTTTTTGAACCCAAAGATTGTTCCAAATCCAGCTACAATCGCAACTACTGCAGCCACTAAAGTATTATTTGAAGTTGTACCTGTATTTGGTAGTGTTTCTGCTTGTTCAGATTTTACTTGAGCACCTGGAACTTTTGCTTCTTTAGCGTCAGAGGCAGAAGTTACTTGTCCATTTTGTGCATTAGCCGTACCATTTGCATCAGAGCTTTGTGCATTTCCTGCATTTGTTTGTGTCGTTACAGCTGATGTAGCTACTGTTGTTACAGCTTGTGTTGTTGATGCTTGTGTTGTCGCAACCGTTGTAGCCTCTGTCGTTGGCGCTTGTGTTGTCACAGCTGTTGTAGCCTCTGTCGTTGGCGCTTGTGTTGTCGCAACCGTTGTAGCCTCTGTCGTTGGCGCTTGTGTTGTCACAGCTGTTGTAGCTTCTGTCGTTGGTGCTTGTGTTGTTGTATTAGCTTGAGGATCTAATTTCTTCAACTCTTCTTCAACCTTCGCAACTTCTTTATCAATGTCTTCCATTTCTTTTTGGAAACCAGCTAAATCTGACTCTGCTTGAGCGACTGTGTCATCGTAGTCTGTTTGAGCTTCTTTCACTTTTTCTTCTAATGCAGTGATTTCACTTTGAGGTTTTCCTTCTGCTTTTGCTTGTTCTAACTCTTCTTTTGCTTGTTCTAGTGTTTGAGTTGCTTTATCAACGGCAGCATTCACTTCAGCCACTAATTCTTCAACTTCTTCTTTTTGTTTTTTCAACTCTTCAAGTTTTTGGGCTAATTTTTCTTCAGCAGTCGGATTTTCTTTTTGGGCACCGGCATCACTTTGTGTCGTTTCTGCAGCTTGAGTAGTTTCTTCACTTGCTTCAGCAAAAATGCTAGGCAAATTCGTTACCGCAGCTGTTCCCAATACTCCTGCTGACACAATTCCCGCCAAAATTAATTTTTTCTTACCCATATATATTTCACTCCTTTTATTTTTCAGTCTTTTTGCATTATACATCACTAACTTTTCAAAAACAATGCTTAGAACTTAAGAAAGTTAGTTTTTTCTATGAAAACTACTTCTACTTTATGCAAGATATTCCAATCCTTTTGTAAATCGTTCTTAGGATAACCGTTGTAAAATATAATTTACCTCACAAGAAACACCTACAGACAGGATACTCTCATCGATATCAAATTTTTCATGATGATGTCCAAATGAGGTGTCTTCACTTGAACTAGACCCTAAAAGACCATAGACACCTGGTTTATCAACTAGATAATCTGCAAAATCATCCGCTCCCATTGACATATCGTATTCTTTCAGAACTTGATGAATTCCTTCTAGTTCTGAGACCGCTTTTTGAAATTCCAATGCTAATTCTGGAGTATTAATCACGGGTGCAGCAGCATCATACCAATCAATTTCAAATGCGCAACGATTCATTTCGGCCACACCACGAGCAATACGTGTAACGGCCTCTTTTAAATGAGCTCTTGTTTCATGACTAAATGCACGAATCGTCCCTTCCAGTTCAGCATCATTCGCGACGATATTATAACGAGTTCCTGCGTTTAGTTTTCCAATTCCAACAACAGCACGATCTCCTGGATTTATTTCTCTTGCAACGATTGTTTGAAGTGCTACCACTGTCTCGCTAGCCGTCACCAAAGCATCATGACCTAAATGCGGACGTCCTACATGAGCACTTTTACCAGTAATTTTAATTTTAAAAATATCACATGAAGCATTTACAGGGCCTCCTTGAACGGCAAACGTACCAACTGGTAAACTCGAATTCACATGAATCGCAAAAGACTCATCAATATCATCGATTTGGCCTGACGCCACGAATTGTTTTGCTCCTGCTCCAATTTCTTCAGCAGGTTGAAAGGCGATTTTCACCGTTCCAGAAAAGGTGTCTTTGATGTCGTTCAATAATTTAGCTGTTCCTAGTCCTATTGCCGTATGTGCATCATGTCCACAAGCATGGTTCAATCCTGGTCGTTTTGAAGCATACGGTTTTCCGGTGCAATCAGGAAGTTCTAAAGCATCGATATCGGCACGAAGCAACACTGTTCTTCCTTCTCCTTTACCACCTTTAATAATAGCTAAAGTCCCTGTCTCCCCAACTTTTTCAAACGGTACCCCAAATGAAGTAAGTTCCTTTTGTATGAAAGCTGCGGTCTCAAATTCTTTTAAGCTTGATTCAGGATTTTCATGTAGATGTCTTCTCGTTTTTACGAGATACTCTTGTAATTTAGACGCTTTTTCTTGAATAGCACTCATTTTATTTTCCTTCTTTCATTGAATATTGAATAAAGAGGCATGCTAAGCACGCCTCTCCCTCATTTTATTTTTCGAAATGTAACATATAAGTTACATTTTGCTTTTCTCACAACTTAATAGTTGAGCTCGAAAAGGCAGAAACGACGTCCACTTCGACAAATATCCGCACGACTGCAAGCAGTCCTTTGCGTTATTTGTCTCCAGCGATTCGTTTCTTAACGCTTTTTCTCACATCCTAGTAGTCGAGTTCGGGCTCACAGCCCTGACGTCCACTTCCCAGAATATCCGCACGACTGCAAGCAGCCCTTTGCGTTATTCTGGTCCAGTGTTTCAGGCCTGAGCGTTCGCCCTCACATCCTGTGTAGTTGAGCTCGGGCTCACAGGACCGACGTCCATTTCCTGATATGTCCGCACGACTCGTTCCGAGTCCCTTACGGCGTTCCAGTCCAACGTTCCATTTCTGAGCGCGATGTCTCACATCCTAGTTGTTTAATTTAGCTTTTTCCCAAACTGGTACGTTCGCACCTTTTGAAACTTCTTCAATTTTCTTAGCAGTTTCTGGTGATTGGTAGTATTCTACGATTTTTTTGTAGACTTCATTGTTTTCGTTACCTTCTTTAACAGCGATTACGTTGTAGTAAGGTTGTGAAGAATCAGTAATTTGTTCGATGAAGATAGAATCTTTTGTTGGTTGGAATCCAGCTTCTACAGCGAAACCATTATTGATTAATGAAGCAGCAACATCATCTAAAGCACGAGCTGTTTGGCCAGCAGGTAATTCTTTGATTTGAATGTTTTTAGGATTTTCAACGATGTCATCTTTTGTTGCTAAAGTGTTGTTAGAATCTTTTAATTTAATAACGCCAGCAGCGTGTAGTAAACGTAATGCACGTGAGTTGTTTGAAGTGTCTTCAGGAATAGCGATTGTATCCCCATCTTTTAATTCACTTACATCTTTAATTTTTTTAGAGTAAATTCCCATTGGAGCAATTACAGTGTAGCCGATTGGTTTGATGTGTGTTCCTTGTTCTTTGTTGAAACGTTCTAGGTAAATGATTGTTTGGAAAGCGTTCAAGTCAACATTTCCATTTTCTAACGCTTGGTTAGGTTGTACGTAGTCAGTAAATTCTACTAATTCTACTTCAATACCTTCTTTTTCTTTCAAGCGAGCGATAACGTCATCCCAAACATCGTGGTTACCAGCATTAACTCCTAATTTTACTTGTTTCACTTCTTTTTTTGCTTCTGTTGAAGCATTGCTTCCTGAGTTAGATGATTGAGCAGCTCCACATGCTGCTAAAGTTAATGCTGCCGCTGCAGCTACAAATAATTTTTTAATGTTCATTTTATTTTCCCCTTTTGAGTTAGTTTATTTTGTTTTGGGTGCGATTGATCGCATCCTGTGTAGTTGAGTTCAGGCTCGTAGCTTTCGCGTTCCTTTCCGACAATTATCCGCACGTCCTTATCGGACGCTTGCGTTAATTTCGGTAAAGGGTCGAAAGCTGACCACTCGCCCTCACATCCTGTTGTAGTTGAACTCGGGCTCACAGAGCCGACGTCCATTTCCTGATATGTCCGCACGACTCGTTCCGAGTCCCTTGCGTCATATCAGTCCAATGGTTCGGCCCTGAGCGTTCGCCCTCGTATCCTGTTATTTTGTGGCTTTTTTCTCTAAATAGTCACCGATTGCTTGGGTGATAAATACTACGATCAGCATGATAAGTGTCGATACGACGATAACGTCTCCTTGAAATCGACTATATCCTCTGGAAATAGCTACGTTCCCAATCCCACCTGCACCGAATGCTCCAGCCATAGTCGTTAATCCGATTAAACTGATGATTGTTAATGATCCCGCACGAATTAGACTTGGTAGTCCTTCTTTTAAGTACACTCTGAAAATAATTTCAAGTGGAGTACATCCCATCGCAACGCTCGCTTCAATAACCCCTTTATCTACTTCGGTTAATGCTAGTTGCACCTGACGAGAGAAGAATGGTACAGTCGCGACGACTAGAGGGACGATTGCCCCTGGAATACCGATGGTTGTTCCGATAATAAAGCGAGTAAATGGAATTAATAACATCGCTAAAATAATAAATGGTATCGAACGGAAAATATTCACGATTTTATCTAGTATTAAATAGACAAATTTGTTTCCAAGGATATTCCCCTCACGTGTCACTACTAATGTCACACCTAAGGCAATCCCTAAAACCCCAGCAATTAAACCAGAAATTCCTACCATTATTAACGTATCAATCGTTGCTTTTATAATTTCTTCCCAAACTCTGGCATCAATATTTGGAAACCAAGATTTAAAATCTATCAATTCTAATACATTCATTCTAAGCACCTCCCTTTGACTCTTCTAAGACATCAACTGAAACACCTTGTTCTTTGATGTAAGAAAGTGCATTTTCAATCCCAGATTTTTCTCCAGATAGTCCCACTAATAGCGTTCCTACTGGTGTATCTTGAATAATCTCAACATTGGCAAACAAGATATTAGCTGCCACTTGGAATTGAGTCGATAGTTTTGTAATTAATGGCTCTCCAGTTGAAGCTCCTACAAATGAAATTTTCACTAAGTAGTCGCCTTCTTGTAGATTCAATAACTGTTCATGCGAAAGCACCGTTTCAATTCCTTGGTTAATATGAGTTGCTGTATCGATAAAGTCTTTTGTTAAGTCGCGTTCTGGGTTTGTAAAGATTTCAAGAACACTTCCTTTTTCAATCACTTCGCCCTCTTCCATGACCGCTACTTTATTACAAATTTCTTTTACAACTTGCATCTCATGCGTGATGATAACAATTGTAATGCCTAATTGAACATTTACTTTCTGCAATAATTCCAAAATCGAATACGTCGTTTTAGGATCTAGCGCACTCGTTGCTTCATCACAGAGCAATACATCTGGGTCATTGGCTAACGCTCTGGCAATCGCGACACGTTGTTTTTGCCCCCCAGATAGCTGACGAGGATAACTGTTGACCTTATCTTCTAACCCTACTAATTCTAATAGGGATAGTACTTTTTGTTCAATTTCTGATTTGGTTTTTCCTGATTTTTTTAATGGAAAAGCCACATTGTCAAATACCGATAAAGTATTCATCAAATTGAAATGTTGGAAAATCATCCCAATTTTCTTACGAGCTGCACGTAGTCCTTTTGGTTTCAACTTTAGTAAATTAACACCGTTTACCACCACATTCCCTTTGGTAGGTCGTTGGAGAAGATTAATCGTTCGCACTAGAGTACTTTTACCAGCACCACTATATCCGATAATCCCATAAATATCTCCTGGTTCCACATGCAAAGATACATTTTTTACTGCATTGACTACTTTTACACCTTGTTTAAAAGTCACGTCAATGTTCTCAAATTTAATCATGTGTTCTCCTTTCTTTTAAGCAAACAAAAATCGTCCTCCTACTAACATGAGTTAGCAAAAGGACGAGTCAAATTCCCGTGTTACCACCTTTGTTCATAGCATTCTCACAAATCCTATCTCCATCTGTTAAACAGGACACCTGTTTAACGAGAAGCTGTATCGGGCTTTCCCGTAATCGTCTAATGATTCGACAATTAACACTCAAAGGCCATCTTCAAAGTTTCAACCAATATCTCTTTTCACCAAACCGAGACTCTCTACAAAGGATTCACTTCTACTCTCCTTATCACCGTGTGTTATAAACATGAAACTAGGATAGCAACAATTCGTATTCTAGTCAATTATCGCTTTTCTATCACTGGTTATAACTATTAGCTATAACAACAATCTCTTTAGTTTTTCAACTCTTCTTTTTTTAGTACAATAATCCTAACAACACTGAAAGGAGACTATTTATGAACCTCGATTTAATCCCTTATAAAACAATGCCTATTTGGACGGCTAGTACTTTACCAGCACCATTTCAAAAAATGCATAATACAAAAGTTGGAACTTGGGCGCGCTTAACCATTCTAGAAGGAGCCCTTACTTTTTATGAACTCGATGAAGAAGGAAATGTTCTTTCTGAGCATCTGTTTACAAAAGAGTCCGACATTCCTTTTGTTGAACCACAAGCTTGGCATCGGGTCTCTCCTACTAGCGAGGACTTAAGATGTTATTTAACTTTCTATTGTACTCCAGAAGATTATTTTTCTAAAAAATACGACTTAACAAGAACTCATTCGGAAGTCATTGAAGCTGCTCCGAAATTTGAAAAAGGACCGATCCTTGACCTTGGTAGCGGCCAAGGAAGAAACAGTCTCTATTTAGCTAAAAAAGGCTTTGAGGTTACCGCATTAGATATCCAAACCATGAGTTTAGCTCATCTCCAACAAATTGCCGAGGAAGAAGGGCTAGCGATTCACGTGGAGCCTTATAATATTGAAAGTGCAGATATTCCTGGTGGTCTCTACAACGCCATCATTTCCACCGTGGTTTTGATGTTTCTAAATCCCGATAGCATTCCAGATGTCATTGAAAATATGCAATCTCATACGGCCCCTGGCGGATATAATCTCATTGTCGCAGCAATGTCTACCGAAGATGCCCCTTGTCCCGTGAATTTTCCAAAGACCTTTGCGGCGGGTGAACTCAAAGAGTATTACAAAGATTGGACTTTCCATAAACATAATGAAGACTTTGGACAATTACATAAGTTGGATGAACATGGAAATCGGATTCGGATGCGTTTTGTAACGATGCTCGCTCAAAAGCCAAAATAATATTCTAATCCAAACAAAATAGGCTGGAAAACCAGCCTATTTTTCGTATTATTCAATATAAAGTGTTTTATCTTTTAAGCGGAATTTTGTATCTGCAGTGATTGTTTCACCCGTTAATACGAGAACATCTTCCCCTTTTTTAGTTTCATCAACTACACGCCATTCGCCATCTTTTTTCACGACTAAAACATTGTAGTTTTGGTTACGATCTTGGTCATTCGTTGGAATTACATGAGCATCTGTTACACCTGTTAATTCAACCGCTTGATCCACATCGCTATCTTTCACAATTAAAAATTTGCCATCTAATTTAACAATGTTATATCCATCTTCAATTTCTTTATTCATTTCAGCATTTTTTAATTTTTCAATGCCTTTAGCAATGTTTCCAGCCTTTTTCGCAGCATCTTTTAACTGTTCACTAAGTTTATTTTTCGCATCTTCATCTATTTTTTTGGTTGCCTCTTGTACAGCTTTTGCATTTTCAATTTGCTGTTGTTGTGCTCTATTTCTTTCTTGTTTTGCTTCATATCTTCTATAACGACTGTACGCAAAACCTACAATCACGATAATCGAAATGATAATTCCTAACCATTTTCTTCCTTTTGATTCCATGTATCTTTCACTCCTAGTAAAAATATAATATAAGTATAACATACCTAACTCTTTTAAGTAAATATATTCATTCAAAAAAAACACTTTGCAAAATACAACTTGCAAAGTGTCATCATGAATCGTTTACTGAGTGGGTTCTGTAGAAATACCACTTGTATCTGGCGTTTGCGGTGTCATCACCTTTGGAATCAAATCTACCGTAAATGTAGTACGGCTATCGCTCCAAGGAACACCATAAACTCTACCTGAGTAAACCCAATCTTGCTTACCTTCTTCAAAGGCTTTTGAAGACTCATCTAGTTTATCTCTCATATACTGGATAGCCTCTTGGTAAGTTTCAAAATCTTTATTACTATTACCTAACGGAATTAAGCGATAAGCTGCAGTCGTCACTTCCGTCGTTTCCGTAGTAGCAACTGTAGAAGTAGACGTTACAACATCTCTTTGAACAGTCGTTGGCTCAGTTGAAGTGACCGCGGCGGATTCCTTTGTTTGAGGAAAGGATTTTTCAGTGGTTGGCATCTCCTGACTTGCTGCGACAACCGCCTTTGTTTCTTGATTTGGTATTTCAGGCGCGACTTTCTTTTCCTCAGTGGTTACAGCTTCTGTCGTTGGAGCTTCTACCGTTAATGTGGTCGAAGACTCTTCAGACCTCTTTTGAGCTACTTCTTTTTTTTCTGCTTTCTCGGAATGATTTGGAGAATGTGACGATGTGGCATCTGTCGTTTGCATTTCTACAACTTGAGTTACTTTTGGCAAGGGACTCAAATCTTGAGATAGCGCATATACTCCAGCAAGCATCGCTAAAGATAGGCCTAGCGCTATTCCCAATTGACTCGCAAAGCCTAATGATTTAAAACCTTCTTGTAATTTTGCTAAAAATGCTTTCATCGTCCATCCCCTTTCTCCTTTTATTTTTATTCAAACTATTATACCATATTTTATCATATTTGTAGAATGAAAAAAGTATGATATCACAAAAATCACGATAATTCCAATACTCTTAGGGCTAAATTTTCAAAATTTAACTTTTGAAAAAATTCACATTTTTCCATATACTTTTATGCACTTACATTATATATGAAAGTTGTTTCAATTGCCAGACAATTCCACCACAAAGGCTTGCCACGGAGAAAGCTTATAAGCGTGTAAATCTGTAATCTCATCCTCTGTATTTGCGACTAAAACCTTATCAAATCGGGCATTCACAGTGATTTCTTCCTCAGAATCCGATAAATTCACGACCGTCAACCATCTTTCTTCCCCGAGCGTGCGATAATATGCAAACACATTAGAATGAGTCTCAAGTAGCTCATAATCGCCCCCAACAACGATTGGATGGTCTTTTCTAAGCTGAATCAATTTTTGATACGTATGGAATACAGAGTCTGGATTTTGGAGTTCCGCCTCTACGTTAATCTCTTTGTAATTTGGATTGAGCGCTAGCCAAGGTGTCCCCGTCGTAAATCCACCATTTGCTTCGGCAGTCCACGGAATTGGTCTACGCGCATTGTCTCTGCCTTTTGCATTTAGAGACTCCATAATGGATTCAACGCTAAACCCTCTTTCGATACGATCATGGTACATATTAATCGACTCGATATCATCCAACTCTTCAATGCTAGAAACTGGCGTATTCGTCAATCCCAATTCTTCCCCTTGGTAAATATAAGGCGTCCCTTTCATCATATGTAATAAAATGGCAAAAGCTTTGGCACTGCGAACACGATATTCCTTATCGTTCCCCCAGCGGGACACGATTCTTGGTAAATCATGGTTATCCCAGAACAGAGAGTTCCACCCTTCATCTCCAAGTTCTGTTTGCCATTTTGAAAGAACCGCCTTTAATTCACTTACATCGAGCGGTTTAAGGTCCCATTTTTCTTTACCAGGTTCATTATCTAAGAGCGAATGTTCAAACTGAAAGACCATCGATAATTCATGACGTTCTGGGTTTGAATAGAGTTTCGCGATTTCTGGTGTCGCTCCCCATGTTTCCCCAACGGTCAATAAATCTTTATCTCCAAAGGTCGCTTTATTCATTTCTTGTAGGTATTCATGAAGTTTTGGACCATTTGAAGTAATCCCTTCTAAAGGAATTTTCCCGATTAAATCAATCACGTCCATACGGAATCCACCAACGCCTTTATCAATCCAGAAATTCATCATGTCATAGACTTCACAGCGAACTTTTTCATTTTCCCAATTTAAATCTGGTTGTCTTTGACTAAATAAATGCAAGAAATATTGACCACTTGCTTCATCGTATTTCCATGCACTTCCTAAGAACGTAGACTGCAAATCGGTTGGCGCTCCCCCATCTTCTGCAGGGTCCGCCCACACATAGTAATCACGATACGGATTGTCTTTTCCTTTTCTTGATTCAATAAACCAGTGATGTTCATCAGACGTATGATTCACAACAAGGTCCATCACAATTTTAATGCCACGTTTATCGGCTTCGACGATTAATTCTTCCATATCCGCCATCGTTCCAAACTCGTCCATGATGTCTTCATAGTCAGAAATATCATAACCATTATCGTCATTTGGAGACTTGTAAACTGGAGAGAGCCAAATCGCTCCAATTCCAAGTGAGTGTAAATAATCGAGCTTCTCAATAACCCCTCTTAAATCACCAATCCCATCTCCGTTTGAATCCTTAAAACTACGTGGATAAATTTGATAAACGACGACTTCTTGCCACCAATGTTTTTCCATAATAATCTCTCTTTTCTTATTTTTTAACTAATAACTTTAAAATTATTAGTTTCAGTGCAATCGATTGAATACATTCTCATTTTAATTATACTAAACTTTCTCTTTTGACAGAATACTATTCATTAAGTAATTTTAATTACTCTAGCGCTATGTATTCTGTTCTAATGTTCGACTAACTTTTAACAATTGCTTTGTCCGTTGAATTTGGCAAATGCTGAGAACAAGAAATAGGCTCATATATAATATAAAAATGAAAAAGGTAGTTGATAATCCAGCTATTAAAACTGGGATTAGTAACCAGAATAAAGCAACCGTGTTCTCCAAAGGAAAAGCAATTCCTGTCTTAAAAGATGCTATTAACTGTTGTTTCAAATCCCCTTCATAACGAGCAATCCAATAGTACCCCCACTGAAAAATTTGAATCCAAATGAGGGTTAAAAAGATTGTCCCCATCAAAACAAATAAATTCCCATCTATGTGCATCAAATAATATCCATTGATGCACAAAAGCACAGCTACCATTAATTGAATTATCCAAACTATAGTCCCTTTCTTAAAATTGCTTTTAAAAGCACGGAAAAACACTCTCGTCACGTTCGTATCAGTATACTCAATTAATTGAATAGATACTGTATGTGCAGCTATTTGTGAAGCACCAATTGTTACAACAGGTAAACTAGTTAGCAAAATCATAAAATTAAGCACCAAATAATTCCAGCATTTATTCATCACTCGAAAGAAAACATTATCTAGTTTAAAAAATTCATTCATTTCTCTCTTACTCCTTCACAGCGCCTACAACAATACCTTGAACAAAGTATTTTTGTAAGAATGGATAAATAACTAATAACGGTACGATAGCAACCACAATCTTGGCAGCATTCAAGTTTCTGTTTGAAACGGATAGTAAAGCTTGTAACTGTTGTGTTGACATACCACCCGCTTTTTGCAACGTTTCAGCAATATTTACGGATAATGATTGAATATATGTCATTAAAGGATAATTTTCGACTTTTGTGATATAAATTAAACCTCCAAAGAAGTCATTCCAACTACCGACAATACTGAATAATGATACGGTCGCTAAAGATGGCAATGAAATCGGAATATAAATTCGTGTTAAAATTTGCCAAGGATTAGCCCCATCCAGTAGTGCAGACTCTTCTAATGATTTTGGTACACTTCTGAAGAAGTTCATTACAAGAATAACACTACCAATTGGAACAGCGCCTGGTAAAATAAGTGCCCATACACTATTGATAAGTCCTAAATAACGAACAACTAAATAACTTGGAATCATACCACCACTAAAGAGCATCGCAAACACCATAATATTCATAAAGACTTTCCTTGAGCGAAATACCTTCACAGATTTTGATAATGGATATGCCAATGTCACTATCATAAATAAATTAATGATTAGCGCCATTGCAACCCTAAACACACTAATTCCAAACGAACGCCAAAATTGCGCATCATTAATGATTTTTTCATACGCAGCAAACGTAAATTCCTCTGGCCATAACCCAACTTTATTAGACGCTACCGCTTGTGAACTACTAAAGGATAGCGAAATAACATTCATTAATGGGATTAAGCATGATAAAGTCAGTAAGATAACGACAACATAAATGATAAATTGTCTTATTCCAAATTTTTCTTTCATGGTTATCCCTCCTAAAACATAACGCGGTTCGTAACTCTTTCGGAAAGCTTATTCGAACCAAAGATTAAAACTAATCCTACAATCGAACGCACTAATCCGACAGCCGCACCCAAACTATAATCTCGACTAAGTAAACCAATACGGTATATATACGTATCGAGAACATCCCCGCTGGCGTAAACTGGTGGAGAATACAAGTTATATACTTGATCAAACCCTGCACTAAGAATTCCTGGCAACGCAAGAATAGTAATCAAAATGATAAATGGCATCATCCCTGGAATCGTTACATGTCGAACCTTTTGCCACCATGAAGCTCCATCCATCGTAGCTGCTTCATATAATCCTGGATCGATAGAAGTAATCGCAGCTAAAAAGATGATTGAATTATATCCGAACCCTTTCCAAACATCTGTCCAAATAAGCAAATGTGGAAAGACACTATTTTTCCCTAGAAAATTAATTGGTTGCAATCCGATACTCTGCAGTAATTGATTTACTGTTCCATCTAAACTAAAAAGGTTCACTATAACGCTTGCCAAAATTACCCATGATAAGAAATATGGAAGATATACTATGGTTTGCATCGTACGTTTCATCCATTTTAATCGAATTTCATTTAATAAAATAGCAAATGCTATAGGGATGATAGTATTCCAAATAATTTTCCCAATCGCTATAAACATTGTATTAAAAGTTACTTGCCAAATATCTGGTAAATTGAAAATGTATTTAAAGTTATCTAATCCGACAAAAGTTGAATTAAGAAAACCTTTTGCTGGTTTAAAATCTTGGAAGGCCATTACAACCCCAAACATTGGAATATAAGAGAAAATGAAAATGAAGATCATTCCAGGGACAATCATCCCCAAGAAAAGCCATTGGTCCTTAGAAAGCCACGATTTACGTTTCTTTTTCTTATTGTCAGGTTTTGTAGTTGTCATTTCCATATTCAACCCCTCGCTTTCTCATAATTTAATCTAAACAAAAAGCCTGAAACATTCGCTCTGCATCAGCCCTATTTTAAGGAGATTCACTTAAGGAAAAATGACTTCCCCTAAGCGCTCGTCTGCGTATCCTTATTGCTGTATGAGACCGTCTGCTTCGGCTTTTTGTTCAATACCTACTTATTTCAAATAAATATTGGTTATAGTGTTTTCCACTCATTATTTTTATTGTTTATTAACAATTTCTTGCATTTCATTAATGATTGCTGAACCACCTTGTTCATTCCATGTACTTACGTATTTATCAAAATCATCAAGTGATTGTTCGCCAGTCACAAATTTAATAAAGTTTTCTTCTTCTAATTTGCCGATTTGAGCACCATTACGTTCAGTTGCTTTTACTTTTTGAACAATTGAAACAGGTTTGATTTCTTTATAAATTCCTTCATTACGAACCCCACCCATTACATCACGAACTGCTAATAAGCGTGAAGAGTATACTGCAAATTCTGTAGGGTCAGAAGCTTTCGGATTATCTAAATAAGCTTTAATATGCTTAGCATTATTCTTCACTGTGAAGTTATGAATATCATCAATACTAGATTTTCCTTCAGCAGCATTAGAAGCAGTCACTGCATCATCAATTTCACTTAGATTTTTGAACATTTCAATATTCATAGGACGTACTGAACCATCAACTGCTTTTTGAGCATATTGATAAATTTCAGGGAAATCTTGTTCCATATTATTATCATTTGGCACTTCGTCAAAGATTAGATTCAACATCTTAATTAAAGCTTCTGGATGTTCAAATCCTTTTCTTACTACAACAAAGCCACCAGCACCTGGTTTTTGAACACCACTAACTTTTCCATCTTTACCTTCAATAGCATATGGAGTATATAGAGCATCACGATTTGCTGTTCGAGTTTGTACAAGAGTCCAATCTGGGAAATGCCATGGACCAGTAACAATACCAATTTCACCATTGATATTCATCGCATTGATATCATCATAAGTACGTGTACCAACTTGATTATCTAGAATTCCTTCTTTATAAAGCTTGTTCAAATATCCAAGAGCTTCTTTCATTTCTTTAGTATTTGAACCATATTCAATTTTTCCACTATCCGTTGGTAAATAAACTTTAGGATAAGCACCAAAAGCATTCATAATTGGATTAGCTGTATACGCTGTTCCACCGTGGTTATCAGCAGAAAGCCAAGGTGTGAAAGCAAGTCCTTTTGTATTCCCTTTTCCACCAGCATCTTTATCAATAAAAGCTTTGGCAGTCGATTCAAGTTCATCCAATGTAATTGCATGGTTGCCATCTGGATCGAGCTTAATTCCTAATTTATCTAACCAATCTTGACGAATCCATACAAGATTTGGTCCGAAATCATTTCCGACCCCTGGAACTGCCATTAATTGTCCATCAATAGTTGCTGCCTTTAATTGAAAATCATCAAAGGATTTGTAAACTGCTTTAATATTGTCGCTAGCATATTTATTAAAAACATCAGTTAAATCTTCGATAAGGCCATTATTCGCTAATTCTTCTAACTCGTCTCTATCTACCGTCATAATATCTGGTAAATCTCCGGAGGCAATCGCAAGCGCTACTTGGCGATCATAATCATCCCCGTTCGCTTCAAAAGCGCTTTCAATTGTGATGTTAAGTTTATCTTTGATTAAGCGACGATAGGCATTATTTGCATATGAATCTCCTTCTGGTAACTTCGAGTTTGGTTGTGTTTGTTGTCCAATCTTCATTGTGATAGGTTCATTTTCTTTTGCATCATTATTCTTATCGCTAGTCGTGTTATTCCCACAAGCCACTAAAACCATCGGTGCTATTAACGCGAGTGCGGCTCTTACTTTCTTGCTCCAATCATTTTTCATGATTATCATCCTCTCTTGTTTTCATCATTTTCTTAACAAAAAAGTTCTCTATAGCTTTCTAATGGGCAATACATGTCGTTTAGGATTTTTACTTAAACGTTTACGTAATGTTCACAATAACTCCTATAACGTTTTTACAGAAGCTCTTTCAACTAATTCGAACGGTATTATTTCTGAACTGATTTTTTCTTTAGTACCAATCGACAATATTAGACGACTACAGCCCAATTTTCCCATCTTATAAAATGGTTGAGCAATAGTGCTGATTGGTGGTGATGACATGTAAGAAATCTTTGAATTATCATATCCAATTACAGAGATGTCATCAGGTACAGATTTCCCAATTTCGTAACATCTAGAAATAATTCCTAATGCCGTTTCATCACTAACACAGAAAACTGCTGTTATGGGATTTTCTAACTGACTGAATGCATCCATTGCTTTTTTACCCGCATCAAAACTAAAGTCTCCATACTGAATTCTTTGGTTATCTAGTGTTATTCCATGTGATAATAATGCATCTTTATATCCTTGAATCCTTGGAACTCCAGCAATCGGGTCAGTTTTGTTAACCCCAGCTAGAGCAATTTTTGAATGTCCATGCTGGATTAAATATTCAACGGCCGCATAAGATGCTGCATAATCATCAACCTTAATATATGGAATCTGGCTGCCTGCAACTTCTGTGGCAATCAGTAATACCGGTATATTTAAATCGACAATCACATCAATATCATGTTCTTCTAGTGACAAAGAAAAAATGATTAATCCGTCCACACGACGCTCAGACATCATTTCTAAGCTTTCGTGTAGCCTGTTTCCTTCAACACCTGCATGGGTCAAAATAACATTATATCCGTGAACACTTGCCTCGTCTTCAATCCCACTGACAATATCGCCATAATAAGATGTTGCAACATCAGGCATAATGATTCCAATTATCTTAGATGTGTTACTTACGAGACTCCGAGCATTCACGTTACGTCTATATCCAAGTTCCTTAATTGCTTGTTGAACTTTTCTCTCAACTTCAGGGCTGTAACCACCCAAATCGTTTATCACACGCGAAACGGTCGCAATAGAAACACCTGTTGCTTTTGCAATATCTTTTATGGTACTTACCATTAGACTTCCTCCTTTCTTGATATTTATTTTAGTTAAACGTTTACATCCATAGTGTACACCCACATTTATAACTCGTCAATGACCATTTCGGTCAAAATATCTTCTTTTTTGTGAAATTTATATGCTATTTATATCTATTGTCCGTCATACCGGCCAAAATAAAAAGGCCAACCACCGTCAACCTTTCATTTAAATAAATCCTGCAAAAATCTGAGCCCCTACTAAGGTAATAATCCCTGAGATCACGATGGATAACCCACTCATCGCACCTTCGACTTCCCCTAATTGCATGGCACGTGCTGTCCCAATCGCATGAGAAGACGTTCCAATTGCGATTCCTTTTGCGACAGGATGCGTGATACCTGTTACTTTACAGATGATTTCACAGAACATATTTCCTAGAACCCCTGTAAGAATAATCACCGCTACGGTAATCGTCACATATCCACCCGACTCTTGAGATAAGCCCATACCGATGGCTGTGGTAATTGATTTTGGCAATAAAGTTACGTACTCTTCGTGCGTTAATTGGAAAAGCGAAGATAATAGCCAAACGGTGCATAAGCTCGTCAACACCCCTGCAGTAATCCCTGCAAAGATGGCACCTTTATGCTTTTTCAATTGCTCGATTTGTTGATATAACGGAATCGCTAAGCAAACCGTTGCGGGCGTCAATAAATAGCTTAAGTTATCCGCACTCGCATAATAGCTATCATAGTCGATGTTAAAGACATTTAATACGATAATTACAAAAATAATCGCTACAAGTAGCGGATTGAAGATTGGCCATTTGTATCGATCACGTAAAAACACGCCTACTTCAAAGCCGATAATACTAATCACGAGCCCAATTGTTGCTGTATTAAGAACGAGTTGATTCACCATCTTGGACTCCTTTCTCGAGGACGTATTGCGTTACTTTTCCCGAAACAATCATCACGGCAAAAGTCGTAATAATCGTGATGATGGATACTGGCACGATAATACGATGCAATTGATCCCACGATTCGATAATTCCAACAGCAGCTGGAATAAACATTAACGACATAATCTCGATTAAAAACGTTCCTGCTTGATATACTTTTTCAATTTTAACAACACCGGTCATTAATACAGCCATCATTAAGACGAGGCCATAGATGCTTGCCGGAATCGGAAGCGGGATGTAATATTTCATGATTTCACCAATACAGGTCACAATCATGATCCATCCAAACTGTTTAAAATATTTCATTAGATCTCCTTTAGTAAAAAAACACCCCATTCAAGCCGTGCTCGAATCGCGTGCAGGTCTCTTTCGTCTATAACATTCAGTATGGAAAAGCTCTCTCTTCCAACTTTTTTTCATAGTATAATCAAATGTTTAGAAAGTCAACTACGACCCTGTGAACATTTGTTACTTTTAGTGTTCTCAATTCAGTCGCATTCTTCTTGGATTCATTTTCGAAATTATCATAAAAGATAATTATCATATATGATAATTACCATATTTGGTAATGGCGGTTAAACAAAAAACACCCCGTCTAAGGCAAGCCTTAAACGGGGCACTAATTTGGATATTAGTCTAAGTTTTTCATAGTTGGGAATAATAGGACGTTACGGATTGATTGGCTGTTTGTTAGTAACATGACTAAACGGTCAATTCCGATACCTACCCCACCCGTTGGAGATAAACCATATTCCAACGCTTGGATGAAGTCTTCATCGTGCGGATGTGCTTCGTCGTTCCCAGCAGATTTTTCTTCTACTTGTTTCATGAAACGTTCACGTTGATCGATTGGGTCTGTTAACTCTGTGAAGCCATTTCCGTACTCTTTTGTACAGATGAAGCATTCGAAACGATCTGTGAAGCGTGGATCTTCATCGTTCTTACGCGCTAATGGAGATACTTCCACTGGATGTCCGTAGATGAAGGTTGGTTGGATTAATGTTTCTTCAACGAATGTTTCGAAGAATTCGTTCACAACATGTCCGAATGTCATTGAATCTTCAACTTTCACGCCTTTTTCTTTCGCGATGGCGCGTGCTTCTTCGTCCGTCATCTGTGGCCAGAAGTCAACACCTGTAACTTCTTTAATCGCATCTACCATATGAATTCTCTTCCATGGGGCTTTTAATTCCACTTCATGTTCGCCATAAGGAACTAATGTTGTTCCTAATACTTTCTTGGCAACATCTGAGATGATTCCTTCTGTTAAATCCATGACATCTTTATAGTCTGTGTAAGCTGTATAGATTTCTATTGAAGTAAATTCAGGGTTGTGAGTGGTGTCGATTCCTTCGTTACGGAACACACGTCCGATTTCGTATACGCGTTCCATACCACCAACGACTAAACGTTTTAAGTGTAACTCTGTAGCAATACGCATGTATAATTCCATGTCTAACGCATTGTGGTGTGTGATAAATGGACGAGCATTTGCCCCACCCGCTAATGTGTGTAGTACTGGAGTTTCAACTTCTAAGTAATCGCGGTCGTCTAAATAACGACGGATTTCACGGATGATTTTACTACGTGTAACGAAACGGTCGAAGCTGTCGCGGTTACTAATTAAGTCCAAGTAACGTTGACGGTATTGTTGTTCTACGTTTGTTAATCCATGATATTTATCAGGAAGTGGGCGAAGTGCTTTTGTTAAATGAACGAATTGTTCTGCTTTAACAGATAACTCACCAGTGTTTGTGACCATAACAGTCCCAACAACACCAACGATGTCTCCTAAGTCTGCTTTTGTGAAGACTTCGTATGCATCATCTCCAACAGCATCTTTACGTACGTAAATTTGGATTTGGCCTTTGCCGTCTTGAATGTGAGCAAAACCGGCTTTCCCTTTTCCACGTTTTGTCATCATACGTCCAGCAATTTGAACTGTTACAGGCTCTTGCTCACTAAGAGATTCTTTTGTAGCTCCTTCAAATTGTTTGTGGATTTCTTCAGTTGTATTTTTTTGTTTGAATCCAGTACCGAAAGGATCGATTCCTTTTTCGCGTAACTGACTCATTTTTTCACGACGAACTTGTAATTGGTCATTTAATGTTTCTTGTGTTTCTACTTCGAAAGACACGTTTGTTCCTCCTTTGAACGGTGCTTGTTCTTCATAACTCTTCTTATTGTACCAAAAGAAGAGGCTTTATTGAAAGTATTTCAAGGCTTTTTGCTTAAATTTCTGCCAAGCGTTGTTTTTGACGTTCTTCACGTTCTAAATGTTCTACCACGAATTGGTCTAATAAGGCTTCTACCGTTTGTAAATTCTCAGCTTCGTTGATGGCTACTTTTGTTTTGGAGGCACGTGGCACTCCTTTTAAATAGTAGCCTGCAAGCTTGCGGAATTCTTTCGTTGCGACCGCTTCGCCTTTAAGGTTCGCAAGTCTTTGTAAGTGTAATTTCGCAATTTCAATTTTCTCTGGAACGGTATTTTCTGGAAGCAATTCGCCTGTTTCTAAATAATGAACGGTTTGGCGAATCATCCAAGGGTTCGCTAAGGCAGCACGTCCAATCATGACGCCATCTACGCCTGAGATATCAATCATGCGTTTGGCATCTTCCGGGCTACGAACATCTCCATTCCCGATTAAAGGAATGCGCGTTAAGTTCTTCTTCACTTCTCCTAGGATTTCCCAGTCGGCTTTCCCATCATACATTTGAACACGAGTACGACCGTGCATCGCAACCGCACTTGCACCGGCACGTTCTGCAGCCAGCGCATTCTCCACCGCATATAAATGCTCGTGGTCCCATCCTGTACGCATCTTCACAGTCACAGGTTTGTCCACTGCGTCTACAACCGCTGCTACCATTTCGTATACCTTATTTGGATCTAACAGCCATTTCGCTCCGGCTTCGGCTTTAATGACTTTGTTTACTGGACATCCCATATTGATATCGATAATCGCCGCTTCTGTGTTTTCAGCCACGTATTTCGCCGCTTCAACTAAAGTATCTTTATTTCCGCCCATGATTTGAACGCTGAGTGGATACTCGTTTGGTTCGATATGAAGCATGCTTAATGTTTTCTCATTACGAAATTGAATCCCTTTGTCGCTGATCATTTCACATACCACTAAACCAGCACCGAATTCTTTTACAGTGACACGGAAAGCAGAGTTCGAAATCCCAGCCATCGGGGCCACAACTACACTATTGTCAATTTGAATATCTCCAATTTTAAAACTCATTTTTTTCTCCTTTTTCAATCAGACTTGCATCTTAACAAATCTTCGTTACGTATTTATAGTGATAATCGTAAAAAAGCCACTGATTAACAAGAACATCCCTTACGATTACCACTATCCATCTAAAAACACGAGCTGCATCACCCATAGTGAGTGCGACTCGTGCGCTATGTTCACTTATTTCTTGCCGGATTATTGTACCATAACCCGCGCCATCTTGCATTTGTTTCCTCTTAAAAAAAGAGTCTCATCGAAAGCAGCAAGTACGTAATGAGGAATTCACCCGTTAAGAGTAACTGCCATCCCGTTTCGTTCAGTGTTTTTAGTTTAAACGAAATCCAACTAAACAATGAGAAACTGAGAAGGAACCCCACTGCCGCCACTGCTAGAATATACAGTATAAAAAGGAGCATTCGACCATCTGGTAAAAAATAGTTTCCCATCGCTAACATCGCAAAGAAAACTAGGACCCATGAAATCCACATCAAGACAGTAGCGACTTTATGCATTTTTACTAACCCTGGTTGTTTTTCGAAAAGTCGTGCTTCCTTAAATCTCTTTCTCCTAAACCTTTTTTATCAAAATCTAATTACTCCCGTGAATAACAATACCAAAAAGGTACTCCAAGCGCCTGTGAGCAGTAGCTGCCACCAAGTGTCTTTAACCGATTTTTCTTCTACCGCAATTAAAACATACATCAAGAAACTCACAAACGTCATGATCATGAAAATCGGCATAATGAAGATGGCAATCAATAGCCCTCCTGGAACGCCACGACTGGTCATGAAAATCCATTGTGGCACTAACCCGATCCACATCAAGACTTCTGCGATATTCTTTGTTTTCTCTAGTTTCATTCAAAACCTCCAACATTATCGAATAGTTTGTTTCTGAATTTGTTTGGCAAGCGATTTTGGAGCTAGCGACAAGAAACAAATGGCAATTCCAAATAAGAACACCACCAACCCAATCACTTCAAAAACGCTATTGAACTGCGAAAACACACCGAGCATGAATGCAAAAATAACGACAGAAACACCGACCTTACGAACAGCCTTTGCAATTGCTCTGTAATAATCTTCAATCGTTTCAGGTATAACCGATGTATATTGCAACTTCACAAGTTCCTGATGCGTTTTTCTCCAATAATTCATCCCCATCCAGAAGATTCCGCCGATAGTCATCGCTATTTGTTTCCTCTTAAAGAATGATTTTTATTAGAACGAGTACATAGGCGAGGAGAAATCCTCCAGTCAAAGCTAATTGCCATCCTGTTTCCTCAAATGATTTTTTCTGAATCGTAATCCACGAAAACAAAAGAAAGCTAATCAAAAAGAAGATCCCCGCAATGATTAACCCCAGCGTCATCACACTTAATTCATTGTTAGAAGTTATCACAAATGAAACCATAAGCAACATTGTAATAAATACGAACCCCCACGCTGTCCACATAAATCCATTAGCCCACTTACGTAACACCCCTATCATCTTCTCATGATTCTATTGTTGGATTATAAAAGATTTTTCCTGTTTTTACCCGATGGCTTGTGTGTAAAGTAATGCTTCATACCCTAACCACAAGCTCATAATGAGTAGTTGTCCCCACGTATTTTTAAACGATTTTTCTTCATACGAAATGTACAAGAACAATAAAAGACTGAGAATAACGCTTAGAATTAAAAATGGTAAGACTAATAAAATGAGCCCCATTCCAATTCCCATGCCAACTCTCCTCGTAATAGGGGAAAATAACAGAATCCATTGTGTTAATAACCCAAACCACATCAAGTTATTTGCTGTCTTCTTTAATTTTTCAATTTCCATAATTTGCTTTTCCTTACTTCATTGGTATTGTATTTGACGGTAACTGAATAATGCCGCATACATTTAAAATAACAAAAGTAATCCAGAGAAGAATAAATAACATTATCCAACCTGTGTGTTTTAATGATTTTTCAGCAATTGAACTCCTTAAAAACTGTAAGAAACTAATGCCTACTAACATCAATCCGATAGGGAATAGGATGAACACAATAATCGCTGTCCCATATCCTCCACCATACTCATAATGAGGTAATAAAACCATAATATAAGTAAGCACTTGAGGTGCCATTCCTATCAGAAACAGTCTCCAAGCATTTCTTCTCTTCCTATCCATTCAATATCACCTCAACACTACTTGTGACTTTGTTTTAAAATTTGTTTTGCTAGCGATTTAGGGACTAGAGATAACAAACAGATAACTAACCCAAATAATAAAGTCGCTTCCGCAATACCGAATAACTCAGGAATAAAATGTGATAAGATTCCTACCATTAGAGATGCGATTCCTATCGAAATCCCTACTTTAAAAACGGCTTTTGCTTTTACTTGATAATATTCTTCGAGCACTTCAGGCGTTTTTTTGAAGTCTTTGAGAATGGCTACATTGTTTAGAGTTGATTTCCAATAATCTATACCCATCAAAAAACCTCCTCCAAGAGTCCCTAATGCAAAAAAGAATAGAATAGCATTTTCAATAAGACTCTTCCCTTCAAAGTAAGGAATATTTGGATTCTTTTCATGTAAAAATACCATCGTCAGAATCAACCCTATAAAAGAAATTAAAAATATCCATCCTGAACGGTTTCTTTTTTCTTTCTCCATTATAGCCTCCTTTGGTTCAGTATATAGAAAAACGAGCCGAGACCAAAGCCTCGGCTCATTTATTTTAAAAATTCTTTATTAATCTAAAATAGTAAATTTCTCAATAAACAACGGACTCACTGAACGGTTTTCGTGAATACGACGAATCGCTTCCGCCATTAATTGGTCCACACTGATTTGAACAATCTTGCCACCTGTTTTTTCTTCAGGAACTTCGATTGAGTCTGTTACGACTACTTCTTTAATCACTGAGTCGTTAATACGATCTAGCGCTGGCCCAGATAATACGGCGTGTGTACAGCAAGCGTATACTTCTTCCGCACCTGCATCTTTGATGGCTTGTGCTGCAAGAGTAATGGTTCCAGCTGTATCAATCATATCGTCGATTAATACGGCAACTTTCCCTTTGACTTCCCCGATGATATTCATCACTTCTGCCACGTTTGCTTTTGGACGACGTTTATCCACAATCGCGATAGGTGCGTGTAAGAACTCAGCCATTTTACGAGCACGAGTTACCCCACCGTGGTCAGGAGAAACAACAACGATATCTTTGTCTTTAAAGTTATTTTCTAAGAAATGGTTCGCAAGTAGTGGAGCTCCTAATAAGTGATCCACTGGAATATCGAAGAACCCTTGAATTTGAGCAGCGTGTAAATCAAGTGTTAACACACGGTCTGCACCGGCTTGAGTAATCATGTTTGCAACTAATTTTGCGGTAATTGGTTCACGAGATTGTGCTTTACGGTCTTGACGAGCATATCCATAGTAAGGAATTACAATATTAATTGTTTTTGCACTTGCACGACGCAAAGCATCTACCATAATTAATAATTCCATTAAGTTATCATTTACTGGATAAGAAGTTGATTGAACGATGTAAACATGGCATCCACGAACACTTTCATCGATGTTGATTTTAATTTCTCCATCACTGAATTGTGTCACAGACACTTTACCAAGTTCTAAACCTACTTCTTCAGCGATTTTTTCTGCTAAAGGACGATTTGAGCTTAAAGCGAATATTTTTAAATTAGGATCGGAATAATGTTCCACAATGATAACCCCCGAAGTTTATTTTATAGTTCTATAATACAGTTTTTTGCCTAATTTTTGAATAATTTTGATAAACTTTTTCAAAAAAAATTTTAATCTTTTTTTCCTGATGGTAATTTTGAAGCGTAATCCTCTTTGTTCACTTGACGACTACGAGCAATGGCTAATGCTCCACTTGGGACATCTTGGGTAATGGTTGAACCCGCAGCAATGAACACATCATCTCCAACCGTTACAGGAGCTACAATATTCGCATTACATCCAATGAATACGTGGTCTCCAATTTTTGCACGATGTTTATTTTTTCCGTCGTAATTTACAAACACTGTTCCACAACCGACATTGATGTCTTTTCCAAGATCTGCATCTCCGACATACGTTAAGTGCCCTACTTTCGTATCTGCACCAAGCGTTGAGTTCTTCACTTCCACAAAGTTCCCCACATGAACACGTTCGCCTAATACAGAATTTGGACGTAAGTGTGCAAATGGACCAGCATTGCTATCAACTTTCATATGAGATTCTTCGATGTTCGCTGCCACCAGACGAACGCCGTCTTCAAGAATGCTATCACGAACTACACTATGTGCTCCGATGAAGCAGTTTGAACCAATGACTGTTTTGCCTTTTAAGACAACGCCTGGTTCAATCACAGTGTCCGCACCGATTTGAACGGTTGATTCGATATACGTTGCTTCTGGGTCAATTAAAGTAACCCCATTACGCATATGTTCTTCGTTAATACGGTTGCGCATATATTTCTCCGCTTTTGAAAGAGCTACACGGTCGTTGACGCCCATTCCTTCGTCGAAATCTTTCATTGGGTACGCAGAAACGACTTCTCCACGTTTCTTCAAGATTTCTAATACATCTGGTAAGTAGTACTCGCCTTGAGCGTTGTCGTTCCCAACTTCGTGTAAAGCACTGAAAAGAGCTACATTATCAAAGCAGTAAGTCCCTGTATTGATTTCTTTGACTTGTTGTTCTTCAGGAGTTGCGTCTTTTTGTTCTACGTTTTTTAGAACAGAACCGTCAGCGTCACGAATGACACGCCCGTATCCAGTTGGATCTTGGGCAATGGCTGTAAGGATTGTTGCTTTCGCGCCTGTACGTTCATGCTCCTGCATTAACGCTGAAAGAGTTTCGCTTGTTAATAATGGAGTGTCTCCACAGATAACGATGGTTGTTCCTTCTTTTCCTTGTAAGAGAGATTCTGCTTGTAACACCGCATGCCCAGTTCCTAATTGTTCTGCTTGGACGGCATAAGAAACGCGGTCTCCAAGGTGGTTTTGCACCATTTCAGCACCATGTCCAACAATCGCTACGATTTCAGTAGCTCCAGTTTTTTCAACTTGGTCTACAACGTGCTCTACCATGGGTTTTCCGCAAACGGGATGCATTACTTTGTAAAGGGAAGATTTCATACGAGTTCCTTTACCCGCAGCTAAAATAATTCCGAATTTTTGTTTCATAATAAGCTCCTTGCTCTTTGAATTTCTACCTTATAATAGTATAGTACCACGCTGTTTTTTTCAAGAAATCACTGGAAGATGGTCTTTTATAGAATTGTGTCCAAACATAAAGCGGTACTATTGAATATAATTTTCTTTGTATGCAGATACTTTTTATAGAATTCAGCGGATTATGGGCAAAATATAAGCGAAAAAATCACTTTCCCTATTGATTTATTGTATACACAGAACTATACTACTGTATATACAGTAAATAAAAAGGAGTTTTATTCTGATGAAAAATGTTCGTTTTATGACACTTACCGCACTATTAACCGCGATTGCTATTTTTATTCCTATCGCGATGCCACTGAAATTGGTGATTCCACCAGCTTCATATACCCTCGGAAGTCACGTTGCGATTTTTATTGCAATGTTTATAAATCCTTGGATGGCCATCTTTGTCGTTCTTGGATCCTCATACGGGTTCTTTATCTCTGGCGCTTATCCGCTTGTGATTGTCTTCCGTGCATTGTCACATATTCTCTTTGCGACACTTGGGGCCTTTTTCTTACAAAAGCATCCAAAGACGCTTGAAAACCGTAAAGCATCATGGATTTTCAACTTCGTCCTTGCGCTTATTCACGCAGTCGGTGAAGTATTAGCTTGTGTGCTCTTCTACTCGGTTTCAGGGACAGATCTTCAAAGCATGTTTTACGTCCTCTTCGTCTTAGTCGGATTTGGTACAGTGATTCACAGTATGGTAGACTATGAATTAGCACTAGTGGTGTATAAAGTTTTACAAAAAAGACGCTAAAAGAGGTCTACTATGCCAAAAGAAAGAAAATCTGAGTTATTAAAGCTCTTGAAAGAAGCTCCAAAACCACTCAATGGGCAAAGCTTAGCGGAACATTTCCACGTTACCCGACAAATTATCGTTCAAGACATCGCGCTTCTCCGCGCTGATGGGGTCACGATTCTATCGACGAACCGCGGATATGTCTACAAGGAACAAGAGAGCTCGCCGTACGTTCATCGCCTCTTCAAGGTCAAACACGATACCGAGGCTATCGAAAGTGAACTTCTAGCGATCGTCGATAATGGAGGTCGTGTCCAAAATATTCAAATCGACCATCCAGTCTATGGTGAAATTCAGACTCTTGTGAAACTGACCTGTCGCCGCGACGTCCAACACTTCTTGGAACAAATCCATCAAGAAGACTTCCGCCCTCTGTCATCCTTAACAGACGGCGTACATTATCATCTAGTTGAGGCTGAAAACCAACAAGACCTCGACTATATCGAAGATGCCCTCGATAAATTAGGGTATTTAGTGAAGGAAGATTAAATGAAATGAGCGCCACTCAATTTGTGTGGCGCTCATTATACTTATGGTCTGTATCTCTTTTCTTTAGACGTATGAACTTTCCCCTGGCGTTTTGCTTCTGCCTCTGTCATTTCTACAACATTCCTTTTGTTTGTGTTTGCTGGCATGTTTTCCTTATAGTACCAATAAACATCTGACTTCCCTTTTTTAGCTACATAGACTGTAATATACTCTTCTTGATTTACCGTCGTTTCAGTCACCACTTCAGTCTGAGCAACAGTAGTTTCAACTTTCTTCTTAGCAAATAATGGTTCCGCATTCCCCGTCGCATAGTCAATTTTGGCATTTGGTGATGTATTCTCTAGAATTACATGAGTTACACCATC
Source organism: Granulicatella sp. HMSC30F09 (assembly GCF_001806915.1). NCBI lineage: Bacteria > Bacillati > Bacillota > Bacilli > Lactobacillales > Carnobacteriaceae > Granulicatella > Granulicatella sp. HMSC30F09. The sequence continues at coordinate 64,687 of NZ_KV786436.1, forward strand.
TTCATCTGTTTTCTCTTGTTTTGTCCCAAAAGAAATCTTCATCAAAGTTCCATCACTTTTTATTCCCGCATACTGCAATTCAACTTGACGTGGAATCAATTCATCCCCTTGATAGATTGGCGTCACTTTATAATCTAACCAATCATTCGGATGCGCATTAATCCAATCCGCAAGACTATTCTCATAGAATAACATTGCAGTTTGATTTGCGGAATCCGTGTCCGACAGGCTTCCCGTATTTAATAAGGCTGTCATTGGTGTTAAATTACGTAACTCGTTATCAAGACCGCTAAATTGATACCCTACTAAGTGACCACGGTTCATGAGCCACGCTTCTTTCCCACTTCCTGAATCATCAATCAGCATCTTATAATTATGCCAACCAACTGGATCCACACTAATTTTTGGTTCTCTCTTAGCTTTTGGCTTATCTTTAATATTCAGTTGAATATGCGCTGACGTAGAACGCTCCAGTTTATCCAGTTCTCCCAATACCAATTGTTTCTCTTTCTTAAAAGGAAGCAAAGAATCTGGTAATTTAGCAGGTGCCACTGTCGTAGTTTCAACTGTTGTCACTTTCACTACCGTCTCTGTCGTTGACTTCGCATCTTCTTTATGCCCCCCACATGCTGCTAAAGAAACACCAGCCAGAATCAATAACCCCAATTTCCAATTCGAACGAATTTTCACCCTAATTCCCCCTAATATACTTTATTAAAAAAACCCTAATTAGTTTCAGTATAGACCTCCCTCAACTCGAATACAATAGTGGTTTTGACTTATTTTTGAGTTATCCCATTACAAAATATACCTTGCGAAGATGTTTTCTGAATCTATATGAAAAGACCTAGCTTTTTCAGCTAGGTCTTTCTCTTACTGTCTTACTTTTTAAGATTACGCTTCTTCTTTTCCTTTTTTATAGAACAATGTTCCAAGGGCAAGCGCTAAACTTGCGACAAAGAGAGAAGTGTTTGCATCACTTGTTCCAGTAGCTGGAAGCTGATTTGCCACAGCTCCATTGACGGTTTCAGGTTTAGCAACTGGCTTTTCACCTGCTGGAGTCGTTCTACCTGGTTCTCCGAAAGCTACAGCTGGAGGTGTAGAAGGAGTTGTAGGAGTCCCCGGCGTTACTGGCGATGTTGGACTCGTCGGTGTTGTAGGCGTTGTTGGATTCGCTACAGCCACGGCTCCTTTATACACAACTGCGTAAACACTGAAGTGAGTCGTATTAAAGGTTACTTTTCCATCTTTTTGAGTAAATGCTAGAGCTTCCAATCGTTTTTCAGGAGTAATGTAGTAAATCGTTTCTACTTCAGCATCAGCTTTCACTGGAACCGTCACAGCAACTGTTCCATTTGGCTGAACAAAGCCACCTGCCTTTCCTCCTAAACGAATATCATACGCATCATATTTTTTGCCATCCAATGTTTGATCAAGAACTTTTTGAACTGCTAAGTCTTTCACTGGTTCTAAGGCGGTAGTTGACCCCGAAATCATCACACCTGTAGCCTCGTCTTTCAACTCTCGTTTAGCGACAGTTGAATCAATTGGCGTTAGTGGCGTTACTGGTTTGTCTGGTTCAGGCTGTTGAATTTCATCTGGAGTGACTTCTTTAGTAAAGGTTGATAATTCGTAGAACTCTGCAGGTCCACCTTCCCAAGAAACTTTTACATCAAGAATTCGTGGATTTTCTCCTGGAAGTGCAAATGTTTGGAAGCTAGATTTTACTTTACCCAGTTCTTTCCATACAGACTCTCCGGCTTCATTCAATGTACGCACTTTGACTTTTACAGTGGTTCCTTCTGGGACATCTGCAATTAAACGAACATGATTTACAGCCGTTTCTTCTGATAAGTGGTAAACCAATTCTCCCTTATTCTCTGTTGTCGCATAACTAGTTAATACATTTCCATCCGTTAAATGTTTCTTCAAGTTATCTTTGTCTTCTGTTCCACTTCCTGTCACTGTAGGATTATTTTCAGGATTGATAAACTCACCATCATTGATTTCGATTTCGCTAAAGCCTAAGAAACGTGCATTATAATCCGCTGTAAAGAGCACACGCATAAACTTAGCAGTAACTGGTTTATCTAGAACCCCTTCAATATAACGGTTTCCAGGTTTAGCCGCATCATGTGTCCAACCATCCGTTAGAGAGTTATCACGAATTTCATTTTCGACCCCGTCACCCACTGTAACCACATCGGTCCAGTTCTTACCGTCTTCACTGACTTGAATCTTACCATCTCGTAAATAATTCCGTTCCGCATCTTGGATGTATGCACGAATCTTCTTCACTTGACGAGTGGTACCGAGTTTCATCACGATTTCACCATTTTTACGTTGATAATCGGAAAACTCAACGAAATTGTTGTAATCTCCATCAAATAATTGACCTATATTGTGAATGCGACGAACATCATTTGCTCCATAATATTGGTGGATGCCCATTGTGGTTGATTGAAGTTCTGTTGGTTCCACTTCTTTTGTCTTCACAATTAACTTACCAGCAGGAAGCGCTTGGTCTTTATCCGTCTTATTCACGAGACGAACATAACGAACGAAGGTATGTTCTGGCAATTCGTCTGCACGATACCATTCGACTTCATTGGCAGAGTACTCTAGTGTTAATCCTGTTTCTCCTGCATCTTCCAGAGTAATCGAAGAAGCTTCATGTAGGCGGTCTAATTTCATTCCAAGATATCCATTTGTTGGAATATTGGTTCCTTGAGGTAATGTCATTTCATAACGTCCACGGCTATCAGCGACTGGCGTTTCCTTCAAGCTATCCACACTTGTAACTGTCAAGTCTGTATTTGGAGTAAAAACATCTACCGTGAAATCTGCGATTCTCCACCATTTATTCAAGGTTTGTGTATTGCGAACACGCACAAATTGTGCTGTAAATTCTTTGATAATATCACTCGTTCTTTCTCCAGCTAATGTTTGAAGCGTCGTCCAATTAGTTCCGTCTGTCGAATATTCGATGACACCCACTGCTATTTTGTCGCGTTCTCCTTGAACAAGGTGTACTCGTTTAATAGCTTTTGCTGCCCCTAAATCCATTTGTACCCAAGCATTTTCTGGGGTGACATTGGTTTGGTTTGCATGTGCCATCATAGATTCTGTTGTCGCATTTCCATCTTGCATTTGAACGACACTAGTTCCATATTTATACACTAGATTAGCACTTAAGGTGATGTTTGCTTTTACCTTCTTGCTGCCCGTTTCTAATGGTCTATTGACAGCAATTTCGCGCATGGCAAGCCAAGCATTATCCTTTTTAGCAGTTGCACGCATTCGAACGGCTTGTGCAGTAATATCCAGATTATTGAATTCAAGGGTACGCTCTCTACCTGTATAGGCGGGAGTCGTGAGCGCTACCCAATCCCCTTGCTCATTTTGATATTCAACAACGGCATTACCGAATGTGTAGTTATCGGCCGTCTTGGTTCCTGTGGCAAATCCGAGCGTATGAATCTTAATCGCTTTGTTGAAACGTAATCCCACATAGTCATCTCGTTCAATTACGGTTGTCGTCTTCACGATTACATGTGTATCGTAGTCCCCGTCTGTGACTTCAGCTAGTCCACCTTCAGCACCTGCACGGTTTGTAATAAATGTAGTTACCAGTTTATCTGGGCGAAGCATCGTCTGAATATGCGTTGCTAAATATTCTTTTAGATTATTAATAAACGGACGAATATGTTGAACTCCAAATTCAGCACGTTCATAGTGATCTACATAGAAGAATGCATAACTAATGGATTGGTCATAATGCTTCAATCCTGCGTAGTAGTTATCCCACACTTTCGCATCATTCTTTTCTGCCAGTCCTTCTGTTGCCGTTAAGAGGGCTTCGAGCGCATTCATTTGGTCTACTGTATTGTCCAACCAATAGTGAATTTGGTGAATGAGTTTCTTATCCCCTTTTTCTTTTAGAAGAATCGCGTCAGCTTTCAATTGGGCAAAAATTTCTTTTAATTCTTTTCTTTCTGCATCTAAGTTTTGATCTGACTTCAATTTGTTATAAAAGGCGGTCAATTTAGGTGCAAGCTCTACTGACTCTTCTAATTTTGTAACATGAGGAGGTCTGTTTTGGTTTCGCATATGTTTTCCAAGTTCTCGGAAGGCTTTAGAAACTTCACTGTCTTTAAAATTACCATTGACCACATAGTTAAAGGCGGTGTCATTAATTTGTTCTGCTTCTTGTGCACTTCTCCATTGCTTCCAGCCATATTGAGCCATGTCAAAAAGCGCTACTTTGGAAGCTTCTGATTGTTGCATTGGATTCAGCATAATTCCATTCGAAAGCGACAAATCAACATTTGGATGCAAGAATTTTTCTCCGCCACCAAGAATTAAGTGTTGTTTTGTATTGTCATTACATGGCCAGTTAATCCAGAAGTGAATTGGACGATATTTCTTTCCACCTTCTGTCAAATTTCGTTTCAAGTTTGTTAAGAAGGTTTGGTCCACAGCTCCCCATACTTTCCCCCCTGTCAACGTTAAATGGACTGTTTCTGGAAGATGTTCGTTAAGTGTGCGAAGTTCATCTTCTGTCCCTTGTCCCATATACCAAGCAGGTACAAAAATCATATCTTTACGAAGACCGCTATATGTTTTTTGTTTTTCCGTTAACCAATCTGTCAAATCACGCATTAAACGGATATAGCTATTGTATCCACCGACTGGCCAAGCAGCATCATCGGCAAGCACCCCAAATTCACGAACGCCTGCATCGAGTAATTGTGTAAATTTATTTTTGATGACAGAAAGATCTTCTTTGTATTTCTCGTCGTTTTCAAAGCGCATTTTGTTATGCATGAATGGATGGATCGTCCATACATAGCGTGTCTTCGTTTCATTTCCGACACGAGCTAAGTCACGAATTTCTGCGAGTTTTTCCTCTGGGTATAAGTCACGCCACTTTTTGTTGTGATATGGATCGTCTTTTGGCGCAAAGTAGTATTGCGTTAATTTTAATTCGCCACCATATTTCATTAAATCTTCGCGGTTTTCCTTCGTCCAAGGATTGCCATAATATCCTTCTATAAACCCACGATTCTTCACTTCGGCATAGTCTTCTACCGTCACATCATGAAGAACAGGAGTTGGTGAATCTTTGAGCATATGTTTCAAGGTTGTAAGGCCAAAGAACACCGCGTCTGTGTCTTTTCCGACAATGGATATTTTATTGTTTTTGACTTGTAAAACATAGGCGTCAATTTTATTGTATAAATCTTTCGAAACATCTTGAACTTCTTTTTCAGCTAGTGAAGATTCCCCATGAACCCCTAGGAAGATATTCGTAGCGCCTTCTGCTTCTTTTGCACTTGTTGTATAAGAAACTTGATTCGCTTGTAAAATCTCTTTCGCACGATTACGTGTATAGATATCTAAACTATCGCTAAATACCAGATTTACTTTCCCTTCTAGTGCAGTTACCCCTTCTCCATAGGTGACCTTTTGTGGTGTTGGGAAAACGGTATATTCCTTTTTCGTCACTTCTTTTTTCGCAGCGTCAATTTCTTCTCTCGTTGCTGGCTTATCTGCTGTAAATTGGTCGGCTTTCTCCACCGTTCCATTTACTTCACGTGGCTTCGTTGTTGCTTCTGTTGCTGTATTCGGTGTCGTTGTTGTTGGAGCTTCTGTAGCAGTTGTCTCTTCAGTTGGTTTTGCCTGCGTTGCAACGGTTGTCACTTCTGCTTCAGTTGGCTTAGCTGTTTCTTCTTTTGAAGGTTGATTTTCCCCAGTCTCAGATGCGGCTGCTCCTTCTTTTGGAGTAGCGGAAGCTTCCTCTTCAGCTTTGTTTGCTTGCCCTTCTTTTTCTGCTTTTTCAATCGCCTTTAATACTTCATCCGGCAATTGCTTTAAGGAAGGCGCCTCACTAATAGCCCCATTTTCGGTGCTTGGTTCCCCTTCTACCTCTGCTGCTAAAGCAACCGGAGATGCAAAAAAAGTAGCCCCAATCATTACTGAAGCGACTCCTACTGAAAATTTGCGAATACTGTACTTACATTTTTTATCAAAAAATCTCTTACCCATAAGATTTTCGACTTCCTTTCGTTTTATTTTTAGTAAGCGTTTGCAACAAAACCTAAAACAATCCCTAACCTTATTGTTTACCGATTTATATGCACCTTTAATATAGCAAAACCAACTGGTAGTTACAAGTTGAATTTGTGATTTTATTAAGAAAATATTCGATAAAAAAAGTAACCATGAATAGGCTTCCCCTACTATGATTACTTTTTCTTCTTTTCATTTTATTTTACGCTAATTAACCACTCTTTCGCCCATTCAAGAACCGGTAATTCACGGTTTGCAAGAAGCGCTCCCCATGGTTTAGAAGCACACTTTTGATACTCAGAAACAGCCTCTTCATAAGTCATCTTTAATGTCGACAATTGAAATTCCTCTTGTTCTTCCGGAGTCATCTCGGTTTCTCCGAAAGACTTGATCTGGCAAAGATAGTAATGATTTAAATTATGACGGTGAATCTGATTATAGTAGTCGCTGACTAGACCAATTTTACAAAGGACCTCTACCTTAACACCCAGTTCTTCCTTTAGTTCCCGGTGGATGGCTTCTTCTGTTGACTCCCCTTCTTCCACGCCCCCTCCAGCTGTTTCAATAAAAACGCCAGTCCCGAAGATATCATCGCGGTGTACCCGCACGAAGTAAAAATATCCCTCTTTGTCTATCACGATTGCTCGCACGATTTTTCGATCATGCGTAATCGTTGTCTTCTCCCACTGCGTATCTTCTAATGTTAATGCTAATTCCTTCACTGCCAAACTCACTTTCTATAGTATTCCTCTACGTAAATATCATTAATAACACAAATAGTACAAGCAATCCAATCCCTAGGATTAACTCAACTTGCCCAACTCGAATCGCATCTGCATCCTTTTGGCTCCCCGCCTTCTTCCGTGCTTTGAAATCATTGATGAGCCCATACTGCCTTTTGAACACGATGAGATATCCGAACGTTGAAAACGTGATTCCTAGTGAGAATAAGATTAATTTTAGAAATAGTATGTTTATCATCTCAAAACTAATATACTTAAGCTTTAATTTCTCTCAATAGTTCTTTGATACTCTTTTTAATCTCTGAAACATCAACAAAGAAGATATGGATTTTTGTATCCTCATCTCTAAATTCAATGATTCTATTTTCTAACTCGTTCACTCTTGGATATAACACCCAAACCTTATTCGCATTATATTTTTTCGAATATGCATACATTTGATACATATCCGTCTGAGATATACCATAGTTTTCTTGTGGAGAATCATATAATCGTTTCCACTTGGTATCCATAATAATGGTATTTTCTTCTTTATCCTTAACAACGATATCCGGTCTTAACGAAAATATATTACGATTTTCTTCTTTCAGTAAATATCTACCCGTATCTTGAGTAGATACTGAATAGTGTTCTCTTTCGAAAATATCTACGATATGCATCGATACAAATGATTCGTATACTTTTTCCATCGGGAATAATAAAGCACGTGCCTTATTATCTCCAGAAAAGATCGAGAAACTCTTATTCATCAAGAATACTTTGCTCCAAGCCAGAATTTCTTCATAATCCTTTGTAGTTCGGTCAATCTGAACCTCGTCAAAATCACTTGCATAATTCCAAGAGGGAGCCACCAAATCAAAATAGATTAATTGTTGTCGAATGGATTTTAAGTTATTAGAACTCGTACTGATTTTCTGTAATTTTAATAACGTCGATTTTATCAATCGATTCTCAGGTCGATTTAAATTAAATTCATCGTAAGCCAGGCTGAATCTTTCTGCATGTCCGATATTTTCTTTAAGGTGTCGATTAACCAATAATTTCCCTTTAAAGACGTTCAACGTATCTTCTTGAGAAATATATGCAGATTTCAATCCTTTACGGGTAAGTAAAGATAATTGATACAGATACATATTAATAAAAATCTCATATAGATTAACACTCTCTGTTCTTAAATTTGCAGAACTAAACACTTTCCCTGGGAAATCTTTCATAGTCTTTAACATATCTATAAATACTTCTTCTGTAGTTTTCCCTGTATCGTTCGTACCAAAATCTACTTTTGGAAGAATCTGAATCTGACATCCGCTTTCTAGCTGTATGAGACCTACAAAATTCTTTGCTTGAATGACATTTCCTATTCCTTTGACAGTTCTAGCTCTTAGAAAATCTAGAGGATTCCCTTCATCATCTGTACTCTCTTGATTTCGAATAAAATCGTCTAGTTCTTTAAAATATCTTTCTGAGAGATAATGGATGTTATCTCCTGTTTCGGCATAGCTGTTATTCGATGTGATAAACTCAAACTCTTTAATGGATAATAATTTATCATTCATACAATCACCCGACTAGTTCTCTTGTTGAGGCAAAAGAATCCCTTGATAACTTTCAATTTTACCTAAAGCATCCTCGTTCAATGAGTACACAGCTGTACTTTCTAATCTAATAGACTCCCCAAACAATTCTTTTGGTGCAATGTTTATTTTTTTAATAAATTGGAATTGCTCATCTTTTTTATGATTATCACCCAGCACAAGGCGAATTTTTTCATAATCATCGTAGAAATACTCTTGTAATAGAGGAATGATTGAATTTTTAAAGATAGCAGCTAATCGCTCAATTGAGTTTGAATTATCATTTTTCAGAGAGGTGAAAAAGGCATGTCCAATTGTATGTTCTCTATCAAATAGAAATTCAATTCTTCGATTGATAATATCTAAGACATTACCAATATTAACTTCTTTCTCATTTTGACGAATTACAACATCTTTAATGGTTCTGCAATCTGGCATCATTTCTATGAAGTTGAATCTTCTACGCAATGCTGTATCCATCAATGCAATGGATCTATCTGCCGTATTCATTGTTCCTAGAATATAAACATTTTTTGGAACTCCGAACTCTTCCTGAGAATATGGTAAGAAAGCACTCAACCCCTCTGTTTCACCTTTTCTCTTTGTTTCCTCAATTAAAGTGATTAACTCGCCAAATATTTTAGAAATATTTCCTCGATTGATTTCATCAATAATAAAGACACAAGGTTTATCAACGTGAACAGATTCTTCACAGAATTCCTTAAATACTCCAGGGACTATTTCATATTCTATTGATTTCTTCTCTTCCTCTCCTGCCATTACGGGTCTAATTCCTTCAATAAACTCCTCATACCCATACGATTGATGAAAGGTTGTAAAGGCAATTCTTCCCTCAGCTTTTAATGTATTGAATCTTTCTAACACTTCTCCGTAAGGTTTTTCTTCCAATTCTTCAATGGGAACATCATCACAGATTGCAACTGAATAGTAGGCAGTATAGTACGTTTTCCCCGTTCCTGGAGGACCATATAATATGGTGTTTTTTGCGATATCATTTCCTGATTGATTTGAATTATATATCGTTTCTGATTCTTCATTTATCATCAAACTGCCCTCTTTTTCTTTAATTCTGTTTTCTCTAACTTCTAAAATATGTTCATAGTAAGGCATTAGTTCAGCAATTGCTTGAACAGTTTGCATTAAAATGTCTGAGGTGTTCTGTTCTTTATATGGTCCTGTTATTTCCTTAACGATTTGAACTTTTTCTAATTGATCAAGTTCCTTACGTACTTCCTCTGCATCAATACCAAATTTTTTGAATGTATCCGTATATCTAGATTTCACACTTGCTTGATAATACAAGTTGTCAGTTTTTTTGATAGGAATATCTAGAATACTATTGTGAATTTTATAAACTTCTTTTTCAGAAAAAATAGAATCCTTTTTACACTGAGAATCTTTTGCTTCAACTCTGACAGATAGAGTTACTCCCTTTCGCTTGTTATATTCTGGATATGCATTCATTGAAATAGAAATACTATGCGCTAAGTCATCGTAGCCGACTTTCTTAAATTCTATCCAAAAGTACTTCATCAGCCTTCCAGAATTTTGCCAACCAGTTGATTTTCCCATCGTATAACCAGGGATTAACTTCTCAATAAATTTCCCATATTTGTTAAATGCTTGATAAGCTGTTTGCCCAACTTTTTTTATTTCTTCCATTTCTGATTTTTTGTCACCTGCTTTTTCAGGATCGCTGTAAATTCTTCTGCAATCATTTTTCAAAAAAGTATATAAAGCTTCAAAATCAATGCGAGTGGTTGGAATTGATTTTACTTGTTGAAAAACTTTCTCTAAATTATTTATATATTCTTCTTTGATTTCGATACCTGAAGATTGTGGTCTCCATGTTTGCTTCGGAAACACGCTTTCTAGTAATTCAAGCGAAATATAATTATTATCAATTTCATCCATTAACCAATCAAATTTAACGTCAATATGATTCGTTTTCTGTCCTTCTTCAGCCTTCTTAGAATCATAATGAGGCGCTTCATATGAAGCTTTTTCAACATGTCCGTGGCCAATGATTCCCACTTTGGTTTTTAATAAGAATACTTGGTCCCCTACATTTGGTTGTTTACTACTACTCGTCCACGGTTCAATGACTGTCTTACCTTCTTTTACAGCTTGCACCTTTTCCTTATAATCAGGCCAGTTCCAATTATCTGGATTCCAAGTTAATAAATAAGCCTTATTCACTCTTAATTTCCTCCCACTTATATCTATAATCAAATGATAACGATTTTTTTAATTATAATTCATCATATCGCTTAAGGGAATAGGAATTAGTCATAAAACAACAAGAGTATGTATTAGTTTTTCTTGTAATATTAAATGCACTTTTAAACTCAAAAGGAAAATGGTAAAATAACCGTGTGACAACAACATTAAGGAGAACAATCATAATGAAAAACAAAATTTTATTAGGCTCTGTTACTGTTCTTTCTGCACTTGTGTTTGCAGCATGCGGTAACTCTACTAAAGAAACAAAAGAAACGACGACCGTACAAACAACGGAAGCTGTTAAAGAAACAACTACGCAAGCAACCACTCAAGCGACGACAACAACAGGAGCTTCTTCGGAAGAAAAAGAAATCTCACTCAATGACACTCAACGTGTTGGACGAGACGATGCTGGATACGTCAATGTTCCTAAAGATTGGGTCAACTTTAAAGATGTGAATGGTGGACCACAATTCCAGTACTCAGCACTCGATGGGTACAACATTATTACATTAAATGGATTCACTCAAGATCAAGCAAAACCTGGTGAAGGAGAAACTTGGGGAGCAGAGATGATTGCCAATCGTCTAGCGGCTAACTGGAGTGGTCAACAAAATGTTGATAAAATCCAAGGTACTAAAACAAAAGTATCCGGAATGGATGCTTACCTCTTACAACTCTTAATGAAAGACGGAAAATACTACTTTACTTGGATTTTCGAAAAAGGGGATAAAGTCTATACCGCTTCTTTTGAAGGAGACAAAAAGACGATTGTAACGATGATTTCACTTATCGAACAAACTTGGGGTCTAGATCCTAAGAATCCCGGAAAATAATCACTAACAACCTAAAAGAGACTAATCCACGCGATTAGTCTCTTTTGTGATACCCTATCTTTCCTCATCCTTTGAAAATGTTTTTTATTTAAATTCAATCTGCTAAGTGATATAATACAAATATAATAAATCTGTTGAGGAGAACAATTATCTTGAAAAATAAAATTTTATTAGGTTCCGTAACGCTTCTATCTGCGTTAATGGTAGCGGCTTGCGGGAACGGCGAAAAGAAAGCAACGGAGACAACAGCAGCACCAACAACCCAAGCAAACACAACTGCAACTGTAACGACTACAACAACTGCTGGGGCTTCATCTGACGTAAAAGAAATCTCACTTGCAGACACTCAACGAATCGGGAATGCTGATACTGGTTATCTCAATATCCCTAAAGACTGGATCAAGAATAGCGAAACTAAAGTACAATATGTTTCACCAGATCAGTATAATGCTGTGGTGCTATACAATTTTACTAAAGATAAAGTAGAACTTGGAAGCGGTGAAACATTTGGTGCAGAGTTAATGGCTAATCGTACATACGCTAAGTTAAAAAACTCAAAAGAGGTCGACCAAATAAAAGGTGTAAAAGCCAAATTCGCTGGCGAGGAGGCTTTCTTACTTAAAGTCCTATTTACAGACGGTAAATACTACCTCTGTTGGTTTTTCCAAAAAGGTGAGATAATATACGCCATCGAAGTCGAAGGTTCTGAGGATATGCTTAATGCTTTAAGACCTGTTATCGAACAGACATGGAGCTTAGAGGCAAAAACTCCCGGACAATAATCAAAAATCTGAACTAAATGAAGGAGATTAATTATTATGAAAAACAAAATTTTATTAGGTTCTGTTACGCTTCTATCCGCATTAATGGTAGCGGCTTGCGGGAACGGCGAAAAGAAAGCAATAGATACTGTTGCAACACCAACTACTGAAGTCGCTAAAGAAACTACGGCTACACAAACTACAACTACTCCAACAACAACTGCTGGCGCTTCTTCTACTACTAAAGAAGTTTCACTTTCGGATACTCAACGCGTTGGCCGTGAAGCATCTGGTTATGTCAATGTTCCTAAAGATTGGGTCGCATACCAAGATAAAAATACTGGTTCTCAATTCCAGTTTTCTTCACCAGATAAATACAATGTATTATCAATGAACTCGTACACTAAAGACTCTGTCAAACTTGCTAACGGAGAAACCTTTGGCGCAGAGTTAATTGCGAATCGTTTGTATGACCACTGGCAAAATGACAAACAACAGACTAGTCTACAAGGCTCAAGAGCTAAATTTGCTGGAGAGGATGCCTACTTAATGAAAATTGCATTCTCTGATGGTAAATACATGTACGAATGGGTCGTTCAAAAAGGTGATAAAGTGTACGCTATCGCAATAGAAGGTACAGCGGATACGATAAATAATTTAAGACCAATTTTAGAACAATCATTTGGCTTAGATCCAAAAACTCCTGGAAAATAATCACGACTTGCATACTAAAAGAGACTGATTCGCGTAATCAGTCTCTTTCTTTATTGTTATGCTCTTGTAGTCCACTCTTCGCGTAAAATTCCATATTTTACGCTGTCATAATACTGTCCTTGATAGTAACGGACTTTACGGATTTGACCTTCTTTTAGGAACCCTAATTTCTCAGCAACGACCATCATCGCACTGTTCCCACTCCAAGTCGTCATTCCAATATGTTCGAGCGCATCGATTTCTTGGAAAATAGCATCCACCCACTTCGTCAGCGCGTTTGTTGCAATTCCCTCGCCCCACAACTGATTGTCATAAATCACAATCCCAATTTCTAGCCAGCGAGTAGCTTCATCCACCCATGATTTTGAAACCATCCCTACAGGCTGACCGTTAGCGACAACACATCTGCAATCGTCGCTCATTAAAAAATCTGCAATCGAGCTTTCTTCAAAACTTTTCGCATCGTCAAACTTGCGATAATCATTAAAATACGGTGCGTTCAACTTCGTCCACTCTGGTTGATCCGTAGAAAAACCAATCTTCCAAATCTCTTGCAGAAAGTTTTTGTTAAATGGCTCTAGTTGAACTTCGGTCGTTTTCTTTAAGCTTGCCACTGATTCATGCCACCTTCAACATTCGTCACGTCAAAGCCTTTTTCTTCCAAAAATTGACAAGCCCTTGCTGAACGCATCCCACCTTGGCAGATGACGTAGTATTTTTGCTCCGGATTTAATGTTTCATACTCTTTTTCCAACGTACTTAGAGGATAGTTCTTTGCTGTTGGAATATGTCCGTCTTGAAATTCTCCCTTTTCTCGTACATCTAACACCGCGATTTCACTTGTTTGGTATAATTCTTTAAACTCTTTTGCTGCGATTTTTTTCATGTTTTTCCTTCACCTTTCTAACATTAAAAATTACTTTAATCCTTCTCTACCCTTCTAAATTCACAGTCCAGAAGGTGGTCATTTACCATCCCTACCGATTGCATAAATGCATAAATAATAGTAGAGCCAATAAATTTAAATCCTCTTTTCTTCAAATCTTTACTAATCTTGTCCGAAAGCTCCGTTTTTGCAGGGACTTCTGTGATGGATTCCCAAGAATTGATGATTGGGGTATGATTAACGAATCCCCATAAATAGTCGCTAAATGACCCAAACTCTTCACATATCTTAAAGTAAGCTTTGGCGTTATTCGCAACAGATTTTACTTTCAATCGATTTCGGATGATTTCTTTATTTTGAAGGAGCTCAGCTTCCTTCTCTTCATCATAGTTCACCACAATGTCTGGATCAAAGTTATCAAAAGCTTTACAAAGACCTTCCATTTTTTGAAGAATCGTAGACCAACTGAGGCCTGCTTGCATCCCTTCTAAACAAAGCATCTTAAATAATTCCTTATCATCAAAGATAGGGACTCCCCACTTTTCATCATGGTATTTTTGTTCAAGTAGACTGTGGTTAGCCCAATCACATCTTTTTATTCCCATATTTACTCCTTTTCCATAAGAGTTTTAGTCCTCAGGTTCGGATTCCCTATACAGTAGCGATTTCATCCAATACCCAAATTTATTAGAATTCATCTCATTATGGCATTTCTATTTCCTTTTGTCAGTAAATACATCTTGGAAATTATCACCGTTGTAGAAAAATGAAAGCAGACTCCTCTTCCGCATTTGAGTCTGCTTCATTACTCTCACTTCTGTAATTTTATTATTCATAGATAAAACGAATCACTTGGTCGTCCACATCCACTTGAGCTTCAATCCCAAAAGGAATAATACAACGAGGTGTCGCATGCCCCACATTAATATTGTAGACAATGGATAGCTGCTTCTCCCCTAATTCTTCCAGAAGAATCTCTTTATACTCATCATAGTAAGTTTCATTTTGTGGTTTTCCAACAAGCACTCCAGACACCACATCAAAAAGTCCATAGCGTTCTAGCGTTTGAATCATCTTTTGGAAGTGTTCAGGAGTCGGTTGTTCTTCACTCGTCTCCAGTAGAAGAATTTTCCCTGCCCATTCTTCTAAAGTTGGAAATAGGTGATACTGCTGAACAAGGCGAACCGTATCCTCATATCTTGAATTTTCGAGACATTCCGACATGGATTCCAAACACCCTCCTAGGATTTGTCCTGTAAGCTGAGCAGCCCCTGAAAGCAACTCAAACCCGTGATTTGGAAAACTTGGCATCGAAACCCCTAATCCCTTTTCACTAAAATCTTCTCTCTCCTGATACCAAATGTCACTTGGGCGAATTTCTTTAATTCTTCCCGATGTCAGTAATTCCTCAAAATACGATTTTGTATACGAAAGCATTTCCTTCGAAAGTTCACACACATCTGGCAAAAACGCTTGCCCATAGAAACTGCGAATGCCCACCTTATGCAACATCAAATGATTGATAGTCGTATCTGAAAAACCTAGAAAAATCTTTTGCTTGACAACCTTTTTAAGCGCGTCCTGTTCAAATAAATAAGGTAGCAATCTGTACGTATCATCTCCACCAATGGCACATAAAATCAACTCTATCGAATCATCCTGAAAAGCGGTTAGTAAGTCTTGCGCTCTACATTCGGGATGTTGCTTTATAAATTCTAGCCCTTTTAATGCATGAGGCAAAAACACAACTTCTATCCCATATTCTTCTAATCGTTTCTTTCCAAGATTGAGTTCATGTTGAATGAAATTCTCCCCTAAAATTCCGCTAGACAAACTGACGATACCAATCTTCTTTACTTTCATCGAATTCTTCTCTGTTTCCTATTTTCTGTTGTAATTTCCCGCTTCATTCCCCTAAATATTTAATATAGATTTGACACGGATTCCATTCATCCCACAATGTCGGGAAGCATTCTAACTCCTTATACCCCATCGCCTTATAAAAAAGATTCGTGCAATCATACTGTTCGTAATGCCCCATTTTCACAGTCTTCACTTGAGAATAAGTGTACCCTAAACTCCGTGCTAGTTGCTCATACGCCTCATTCAATTTTTGGCCGATTCCTTTGCGGTGAAATTCCTTTTTGACTCCCATCACAAAAATATCTGCACAATCCTCACTCGTAGCATTCAACACAACATATCCTGCGAGCTTATCCTCTACAAAACAAGCAAGAAACGGCTTCTCTTTCGCATCATCGACATATTCCTGCGTGCTTTCTGGCATTCCAAACCATTCTGGAAGATCATATAAAACTTCTTTTGAAATCGATTCTTTTTCCTTTTTATCTATAATTTCTCTAATAATCATGTTCATCTTTAGTGTCCTACTTTCTTTAAAAAAACTCGCGCTAATGAAATTTGTCGCTCTCTTTCAGCTCTAATGCGGTCTAAGTCTATAGGATTCTTCAGTTGGATGACTTTAATTGCATAATCAGAAGAAACCATCGCATGCCCTCTCATATGAGCAGATGCTATAGCTTGCGCGTATACTCTGGCAGCAAACTTACTGATATCCGCCTTCGACCGCTTTGATAAAGTGTTTGCTAAAAATCCAGCTTGACGAAGCTGATAGGAGCTTATCTTGCCTTCGAGTCGCTGTTGAAATACATTCAATGTTTCCTCTAGAATAGATTCCTTATCAGCAAAGCTTTCAATATCCTCTATAAAATTACGGGCATTTTCAACAGCCCAACGCGTAACCTCTTTATGCGGTAATTGTTCAAGGATTATTTCTAACTCCAGCCTCTTCTCCGGGATATCGGTGACTTTAATTTTATAATCAGACGGGACCTTCACGTCCCCATTGATATAGCGATTTCGCTCCCACTCATTCCAAGAATACTCTTCTGGCTTCATTGATTTCGCCTCAAATCTCTTTAAACTGTATCGTTATTATACCAAATAACAGAGGAAGGTTCTATTCCCATTCTACTATTTTTTCCAACATGTCCAAAACACCTACAGCACTTTGAAACTGCTATAAGTGCTATCGTTACTTTATGGATTCAGAGGACTGCCTGCTAATCGTCCAAAATAGTGACGTTCTCCTCCAAGCATTATTTCTTTTTCTTTGGTTTTGGAGTGGGCAGTTCATCATAGATAGAATTAAACAAATCCGTTAAGAACTCCCTATCTTCTATATTTTCCACCAAAAGCATTTCTTTTGCCCCTTCATATGGACGTTCCAATGAAGCGTCCGGCATGCGTTCTCTGGCAGCTGTCACATTTTTGATTAGGAATCGATCATCATAAACGCCACCGACAACCTTTCCCGGTAATACAAAATATATTCCCCCATCATTGCTCGATAGCGGATATCCTCTAATCCTGATAATTGTTCTAAAATATACGCTAAATATTCCTTGCTAGAAGCCATCCTTTCACCATCCCCCCCCCGTTACTTCCTAATTGCTTACCAAGATGAATACATCCTTTTTACTTCATCTCTACCCATTTATTGTTATCCATAATAAACGGTTTTGCTAAACCTTCTCCGGTATAGTCTTGGTATTTCGTTGAAAGATACTTGTAAACATCTTCTTTGGAAGAAAATTTAATCGCCTGATATGGCTCCTCAAACGTTAACTTCTCAACGAAAAGGAAGCCGTCACTCGTTGGCACTAATACACCGACATGGCCAATAAAGAGAGACTCGCCATCCAGATTATCATGAATCACTACGGAAAGCATTCGTGCATTCTCATTAAATTTGAACTGAGAGAGGAATTGCTCCATTTTTGAAGCATGCACTTTCACATCGGTTGTGGCTTCTGTTTTTACTCTCGAGAATAATCGATTTAACGATTCTTTATCCTCTGAGCTAAATAACTTTCCTTTGTCAATGGCGTCATTATCAACGAAAAGGAGCGTATCATCTTTTTCAATCGGAGGAATCTCAATACTATTTTTCAATAATGCATACGTATTAATGCGGCAGTTCGTTCCGACAAAATCACCCATCTTCGGATTCCAGAGATTACTGATTTTCTCTACGTCATAATCTGTTTTGGTGAAAGACACAAAATCTCCTTGCAGCCCTGTCTCTCCGACAATTTCATTGTACTCCTTCACCAATTTTAAGAATGATTCTACACTCTCTTGATCAATATAAGCAGACAGTAACGCCTTCACTTCATCAATGCTACTCTGGTTCGACATATTTGTATAGGATGCCACCCATTGCGGCGTTTCTTGCTTTGTGCTTGAGACAGTTGTCGATGGAGCAGTTGTTTCCGTCACATTCTTCGACTCGGATCTTACTAATGTCTGTGCACATCCAGCTAATGTCACTAGCGTTGCCGCACATAAACCTATTTTTATTGTTCTAGAAAAATTTTTCATTGATATTTCCTCTCACTTTCCTTCTAATCCTATTTTTATTTCATCATTCTCTTACCAAGCATAATTAGGTTCCTCGCAAGCCACCATTGCTTCGAGCAGCTCTTCTGGCGTCACCTTTTTTAAACCACCATAGACAGGATCTTGTTCATGTGTCATGGAGTCTAAATAATAAATGGCGGAAATATCTTTTCCATCTGGAGTCAATTCATACCCAATTCCAATCACATTATGCTCCCCATTTTTTCCAGGATAAATTTTGGAAATGGTAAAAGTGTAATACATTGGATAGCCATCATCAATATTTTTGCGAACGCGCTCCTTAAAGACTCTCATCTCTTCAGAATTAGGACTTGCATTCGTGACAGAAGCTAGGCGATATCCGGCCTGCCCATCCTTAGGCACTGAATAGCCAAATAAATGCTGATTCAACACACGAATGGCGTCTTTATTATGCGTTCCAAAAGGTACATAAGTTCCCATCTCCTGTGCCAGTTGTCGCTGAGAAACGAATTTTCCCTGAGTGGAAAGAATCATACTCACCGTTGCTGGAGCGCAGAAATACCATTCTTCTTGAATTTGCGGAGTAACGGCTAAAATCTTCTTACGTCGTTGAGGCGTTGGGGCCACTGCCTCGGTGGTGGTTTCGTTTTGTGTTTCTTGAGTAGTGACGCTCGTTGTTGTTTCTTGCGCAGTCACCGGCGTAGCAGTTGTTGTTTTGCTCGTTTGCGATTGCTCTGTCACTTGCTTTGTAGTTGAGGTTTCTATAGAAGTATCCGTAGTCGTTATCTTGTTTTGTTCGTTAGGAGACTTGCAAGACGATAATAGCAACACATTCATACATAGCAGCAAAATAAGACCCTTTTTCATCCTAATTCCTCCATTCTCTCTTCTTAAGGATGACAACTATATCCCTTTGCTTTGGGTCAACATTCTCTCCTCTACATCTTATGTCTTAAGGTTCAACGATTTTATACATGCCATTGTTCTTGGGGAGGATTTCTCCATGCTTCTTTACCGTATAGAAACCGCACTGTCTTTTGAATGCGGTTCCATTCTTCTCACTTATAATCTATCCTATTCTCTTGAAAAAAACAACAAAACTTCTGTGAAGATTAGGAGTTTTCGCATGAAAATTTTTACCTACATCTATGTACTTGAGGAAGCTCTATATTGACAGAGGACCAAAGAAAAAACGAGCACCCGAAGATGCCCGTTTGGTTTTAGAATAAATCAATAATTAACTTAAAGTTTAAGATGGTTAGGATAATTGCTACCGCATATCCAAGGAAAGTATTCCATTTGGCGTTGGTAAATTCTCCCATGAGTGATTTCTTTGAAGTAAAGTAAATCAATGGAAAGATGGAAAATGGTAATGCCACTGATAAGAATACTTGTGAATAGACCAAGAGTTGGTCCAATGTTTTCTCCTTTGCCCCAAAGAGGATTGCCACTACAATCACAGGTAACAACGCAAACAATCGTGTTACGAGTCGGATAATCCATTGTGGTAATTTCATATGCAAGAAGCCTTCCATCACGATTTGCCCGGTCAATGTTCCCGTAATGGTTGAATTTTGACCACTAGCTAATAGAGCGACCGCAAACAGTGTCGAAAGAGTGGAACTTGCGACTGCCCCGGCAATTTTTGAATCTTGCAACGCATTGTACATTTGCGAGAAAGCAGAGATTTCAGAAGCATGTCCGAAGAACAATGCGGCTCCTAAAATTAATAACAGCGAGTTCACAATGAATGCTAAACTTAACTGAATGTTCGAATCCCATGTCATAAACCGAACCGCTTTACGAATATCGTTTGGATCATTGTAATCGACTTTTCTTGTTTGAGACAGTGACGAATGCAAGTATAAGTTATGTGGCATCACGGTTGCTCCGACAATCCCGAGTGCTAATGTTAATATACTCTCGTGCCCTGGAGCTGTCTTATCAAACAACTGCGCTGTCGGTAAGAATCCTTGGAAAATTCCAGAGATACTTGGATCTGCTAACGCTACAAGATACACGAAAATCAGAAGAATCGTAAAAATCAAGGTCGATACAATCGCTTCGATTTTCTTGAATCCCATCTTCATAATTCCTAACAATAAAAATACGTCTAGAACGGTAATAAAGATGGCTCCCATAATTGGAATTCCAAACAAGAGGTTCAGTGCAATGGCCGACCCTAGCACTTCCGCTAAGTCAGTGGCCATCAGCGCTAACTCGACAATCACCCATAAAATATGACGCAACCATTTAGGTGCATGATGAGCCGTCGCTTGCGCTAAGTCCATTCGTGTCACAATTCCTAGTTTCCCGGACATTTGTTGCAACTGCATCGCAATTAATGACGAAACAAGAATAACAAAGAGCAATGTGTATTTATAAGAAGCTCCTCCGACCACACTCGTTATCCAGTTTCCTGGATCCATATACCCTACCGCTACAAGAGCACCTGGTCCTAAGAAGGCTAATAAGTTTTGCAAAAAATGATTATTATTAGGAGTTTCTATCGATTGATTCACTTCTGAAAGTGATACTTTTTTATGTGTAGACATAATTTCCTCCTTTATATGTAAATTATTTCATTTCATGAAACTTTTCTAAAAAAAGTCCATTTCATATAAATAAGTATATAAAAAAAGTGCCTATTATAACACTCAGGCGACCATCGCGCAAGTGAGATGTTACAGTAGGCACTGCTTTCAATTTTAACTTTCTCTCTTATGGAGATTTGCATTATTACTCCCATTCGGGAAAGCCATATACTCCGTAAGACCTTAGCTTTAAAAATGTAGGAATATTTTTAACATCTATTTTTTCGATTAGAGTTAACAAATTATTTTGGACTTGGTAAATATAAAACATCTCAAAAACTAAAGTTACAAAATATGTGTCATAGTGTTTTGTGCTCTCTTCTCTATACAGGAAAAGAGACTGAAAATCACTATTTAATGCACTCGTTACAATTTTGTCAACTTTTTTAATATCAACTTCATTATCTATCTTAAAATTGAATGGAAAGAATAGCATAATGTTCTTCTTCACTTTTAACATATTTAAAACTTTACATAAATCCTCATCAATTTTATCGTGCTTCAAATGAGAACATTCTAATTTCTTTAAATCCTCTAGACTTCTATAACGAAAGGCAACATTAATGTTTGTACCCTTAACATATCCCCCAGGATTTTTACATTGTCCATATGTAATTCCTCCTTTTTTATCTATTGTAATACTGGGAAACAATATACTTCTACTTTGAAGATAGGTTGAAGAAGCTAATAACTTAAAATCAAGTTCATAATTTTCAGATATAGCATCACATTCTCCGTGATTTTCAGTATTTGGTCTTTTATAAGCTCCTTTTGCTTTATCTTTAAAATATTTCGACTCATTAATCAATTCTAATAGATAAATTTCGTAATTACATTGTGATTCTCCTTCTACAAAATTAGTGATTATAGTAGAAGGAGGAAGCGGGTAATACTCTAATCTAGGTTCATTTTTGTGGGATAAAATTTCAATCATCTAGTCTATTTTTCCTTTCAAATAGTAAAAAAATATAACAAACATTAATTATAAAATTAGATCCATCGTGATTTCATCCCCATCTACATCACCAGTATGTTTGAACCCTAGACTTTCGAATAGGACTCTTGCACTTTCATTCCCTTCGACATAACAAAGAACAATCTTCTCGAATCGTCCCTCTTGCTTCATGCGGTCTATTATTAGTTGCGCAGCTTTTTTCCCGTAGCCTTTCCCCTGATAACGTTCATCGATAAATAGTTGGCTAAAATCATAAGCGTTTAACGGCGGGCAATCGTAATAGAGGGCCATTCCGACAGGAAGCTCATCCTCATAAATCACGTACGCAACACTTCCCAGAAGTCGATAAGCATAGGCGCGTGCGAGCAGCGTCGTTGAATTGGCAACGTATTTTTCTTGTTGCGGAGAAACTCGTAAAGGAATTCTCCAGTTTTCCGGTGTCATTTCTTTTAGATGGATCATCTCTGTCTCCTCACTTCCATTGCAAAGGCAAATGAGAGTCGATATCGCTCGCATTCCGATACGCAATTACTTTGTTCAACCTATCAAAATATGTTTTCCAATCATCTGGTAAAAAGTCTCGATATTTATATTCTGAAATTTCAGCATTATCTAACAACGGTTGCAAGTTTTCTACTGTTATCTCCAAATTCTTTTGATTTATGGTAACTTTTCCATTCTCAATTTCATCTAACGAGTGTTGGAAAAAGTCTTGAAGAAACATACATTCTAAACTTTCTGAATAAATCCATTCCACTAAATTTTTCTTATCGCTGTTGAAATACTCGATTAGATTGTCCTCAAAACAATAATACAAAAACTGATCCAGTTTATCTTCTGACATCATAAATTTATCAGGATTCAAATTTCTTTTTCCTGCTTTATTTGTCATATTCGGTAATAACAACAAATTTCCTCTCGATGCATAATGTTCTGCCAAATAATTAAAAATAGTAAGCGTCTCATTATTCCTAGTTTCATCATTTGGAAGGATTTTATCGATACTGGCATTATTTTTCGCTATTATCTTGCCATCTTTATTCAGATCTAAATAATAAGTGAGCGGAGTCCAAATCGAAGTCATAATATCTCCGCGTTCAGCAAAATCCTTTTTCTCCCAACTATTCTCAAGGGAAGAAATTTTTTCATCAAAATGATAAAAGTATACCGCATCCGAATCATATAAAAATCGAGGTGTGTTAGGAATATCCTCTCTATAATAACGCAATAGCATTTTTAATCCACTATTATCTTCCCCACAATCCACTGAGGCTGTTGAAAAGATTTTCTCAAAAACCTCTTTGCTACTTCCTTTCGTTTCCATTTTAAACTCCCCTCCAATCCATTTATTCACCATTGTTTCCTTCTACTCATTGTTCTTTCAATCTCTATCTTACCGAGCTTTTTTATTTTTTTCCACCTCTTTTAAGTACGTTTTAGGTTCGTCGTGCAAATTATAGTTAACCTAACGGAAAGGAGAAGCTCCCCAACCAGGCGAGCGGTGACAACCATGAAAACAATCGTCATTATTCCAGCATATGAACCAGAGGAAAAACTAATTCCTTTAGCACAGCAACTCATCGCTAAAAACTTAGAGGTCATCGTAGTGGATGATGGTAGCGGGGAGACCTATCTTCCTATCTTCAACCAACTAACTGGGGCAACCGTTTTAACGCATCCGGAAAACAAAGGTAAAGGCGAAGGCCTAAAAACAGCTTATCGCTACATTAAAGAAACATACGCAAATGAGGAAGTAGCGATCGTGACGGCAGACTCTGACGGACAACATAGCCCCGAAGACATCGTGCGCATCGCCAACCGAGCTGCCCTTGAACAAGACAGCCTCGTACTCGGCGTTCGAAACTTCGACGGCTCCAACGTCCCACTAAGAAGTCGTATCGGCAACAAAATCACCTTAAAGATTTTCGAACTGACCAGCGGAACTAAACTGAGCGATACACAAACCGGACTCCGCGGATTCTCAAGCACGCATTTAGAGAAAATGCTTGAAATCTCAGGATCACGTTTCGAATACGAAATGAATGTGCTCATGGTTTGGGCAAAAGAAAAACGCCCATTCTGCGAGCTAGACATTCAAACGATTTACGAGAACAAAAATGAGGGATCACACTTTAATCCTCTTCACGATTCATTCAGAATCTACAAAGAGATTTTAAAATTCGCTCTTTCTTCCATCGTATTTTTTTTTCTAGACTATACGCTATATGCCTTCCAGATTTTTCTAGGCATTCCTCTAGTGACTGCCAATATCACAGCGCGTATTATTAGCGCAGGATTCAACTTCTTTGTGAATAAGAAGTTCGTCTTTGCTAGTGACAAACCCGTTTTCAAAGAACTCGGCGGCTATATTCTACTGGCCAGCTTCTCATTAACGCTGAACACGCTTATCCTCATGGGCATCAGCTATGGACTGGGTATCGGACCACTCGTTGGTAAAATCATGACCGAAATCGGGATGTTCTTCTTTAACTGGTTTGTACAGAAGAAAGTCATTTTTGGACAAGAGAAAGGTGTGCATTATGTCAAATAACAAAAAAGGAAAATCACTTAGAAAAATCTTAACGACCGCTTATACGGCAGTCCTCATTGGGGCTTCAGGGATGGTCATCGCCGATACTCTCTTCATCTCAAAGAGCCTGGCAAAGTTCAGTAACGAAACGGCAGCGGCAACGAATACAGCCACAGGAACGAGCGCAAGCGGCACGGGAACAACGGGGAACTCAAGCAACTCTAGCACTTCTACAACGCCAACCGTGAGTACGGCGACGGCCTACGAGGACGATACGAAATCCATCTCGATTGAGACGTACGAGCGAAACAATACACAAATCCACGTCGCAACGGTAAAAATTAAAGGAAACGCATCAATTAAAACCGCCTTGGCCAACGAAACATACGGTCGAAACGTAACCGCGAAGACTTCGATGACCGCTAAAAGCGTGAACGCGGTCCTTGAGATTAACGGAGACTACTACGGCGCTAGAGATGCTGGATACGTCGTTCGTAACGGACAACTGTTGCGAAGCCAAAGTCAGAATGCGAACCAAGAAGACTTAGTTATCTACAAGGACGGAAGCTTCGGCATCATCAAAGAAGGCGACATCACGGCCCAACAGTTAGTCGACAACGGAGCAATGCAAGTCTTGTCATTTGGCCCAGCGTTGATTGAAAACGGACAAGTGGCCGTCGACAGTTCAGACGAAGTTGGGAAAGCCATGGCGAGCAACCCACGTACTGCTATCGGAATCGTCGACGACAGCACTTATGTATTCGTGGTGTCAGACGGACGTACGAGCAAAAGCCAAGGATTATCGTTAAAACAATTAGCTGAATTTATGAAAGAATTGAACGTCACTACCGCCTATAACTTAGACGGTGGCGGGTCATCAACCATGTACTTTAACGGACAAATCATTAACAAACCGACAACAAACGGTCGAAACATCGAAGAAAGAGAGGTGAGTGACATTGTCTACTTATAAAAAGAAAACAGGACTGACATTCTACACAGTCGCAACAGTGGTGACACTCGTCGCCGGAACGGTGTATGAATTCTTCAGCCACCAAGTCTACTCCCCATTCATGTACTTGCTCTTTATGATTCCGCTCGTGCTTGGAGTGGTGCCAAATCTCGTAGCGAAAATGACCAGGAAAACCTTCCTGGAGTCAGAAGACGCACAAGCAGCATACAAGATGGGTGTCCTCACCTTCATCTTCGGCAGTTTCCTCAAAGGAGTCTTCGACATCTACGGAACAAGCTCAGTCTACCCAACCCTCTACTTACCAGTCGGCGCGGTGCTATTAGTTGCAGCACTTGGGTTAGAGATGTACTACAAGAAGACAGTTGTTAAATAAAAAAGGCCGGAGCCCTGTAAGGGGCTCCGGTTTGTTGTTGTTAATAGATAATGACTATGCAAAACTAAAAATAAGCAACCTCTGCATCTCCATAATCAATAATATCCATTGTATTCAATGACATTTTCAATCCAATTCCATGCTCCGATTCTCTAGGCGAACCAAACACTAGTCCAAAAATAAAATCTGGTTCGTCATCTTCTGATAACAAATGTATTCCAAGTAATTCTAAAGGTATTTTTTCGCCAAATTCGTTAAAAACTTTCTCTTCTGCTTTATAAAACCACACTCCCGATTTTTCTAACAGTTGATCTATTTTTGTTTGATAACTGTTTGGAAGATTCGTTGAGAATTCAGATATTTCTAAATCATCTGATACCTCTAACCATACTTTTCTACTCACTTCTGGAATCGTTACATATGTCCCGAAATTTTCATCTAACACTATTTTAAACTCATTCATAGGTTTCTCCTTTAACTATTTCTTGGACTCATCTTTTCGGTCTTTCGCTAACGCTCCCCAACCTTCTGCAAATCGTGCATTGGTTACAACTTCTCCTGGGTATTTTTCTTCTAGATATTGAAATATTTCATACGAATTAAGACCATCTTTCCCTATTTCCTCAAGCAGCGGACTACACAATATCACTTTTCCTCTTTTCAAAGAGTGTTTTAAAAATGTACCGTAAATTGGAATTTTCGTTAATATATTATATGTTTTACGTTTCATTCCTTAGCATCTCCTTTTTTCTATTCCTGAAAATAAATATCAATATCTTTCTCATTTTTTAAAATCTCTTCTTCAGGAACTCCTAAGTATCTAGCTAGATTAATAGCGCCTTGAAATGCCATCTCATAATCTGGAGAAAATGCCATCTCTAAAAGTTTATAGTATTCTTTCATCTGTACATCTAATTCTCTAATATAATTTTGTAGTTTCTTATCAAGAAATGCATTATACTCTTGCAATTCCTTTAAGTATTGTTTGATTAGTCTTTGTTCTTTTTTATTCAGATTATCCTTTGCCATTTGATAAAGGAAGGTTCCTGCAACATTCCCTATTACCGCTCCAAGTACAGGGATTGGTATTACAGCTTGCCCGATTGCAGAAGACAACGCGCTAACACTTACTTCAACACATAACACCTCTGCGTTCCAAAGAAATTCTTCTTGGCTAATCTCTCCATTTCTATACTTATTAGCTTCGTTTGCAATTCCAAAAGACGCAGTAAATAAAGCATTAGCAACTGCAGCAGGCGTAGCCGTATAATTTGTAAGAGCATAGATAGTGACACCTCGAGCCCCACCTTTCAGAGTCCCTATTCCACTTTCTTTAGCAATTTCCATCCAATCATCTTTGGTAAATTCTTTTATAGCCTTCCCAGTTTTTTTCTTTTTATAGATTGCATTTACAAAAGTATATCCACCTTCTATAAAAGCAGCACCAGCAGCAACCTTTGCGCCTTCCTTTAAAGTAGGTTTACTTTCACTATAAAGCTTTTCTCTAATTGTTTTATCTGTATTTTTAACTGCATTTTTTTCAGTTTCTATCGTTTTATTAATTTGATTTTTTTGAACATCATTATAACCTAGTTTTGAAGGTTCGATATCCTCTAACTTCACGTTACCTTCTTCAAAAAAACTATGCACGGTTTTCCATTGTTTTAAAGAAAACTCTCCATTTTTAGTTGGCATTTTATTTGCTTGCTCTTCTGAGATAGAGAGTAGATATTTGATTTTTTCATAATGATCAGATGGTATTTGGTATTTTCTATTCCCATTCAAATAATCCGGATATTTCTCAAGATGTTGTTTAATTGCCTGTAAAGATAAGTTTCCGCCAGCATTAACAAATTTTTGTTGAATCTCTATACCATTGCGAACCAAATCCGTTGGCCCATTATCATTTATCCAGGTACACGTTCCTGCTTTTCCCTGAACTAGATTTCGCGCATTTTCAATACCACATTCTGCGACCTCTGCGATGAATCCGTGCATCCCTTTTACGCCACCACGATTTCGTTCAATAATAACATCATTTACCTGAGCTAGAGTTGAATTTAAAGTATTTAAAGCTTCTCCTAAATTTAGATTTTGTTTTTGTAACCCTTGGAACAAACGATCTAATCTCACCTGATTTAAATAATTAATCCAAGCAGCTACCGCCTGATTCTCGGAACTTTTAAATATTCTTTTGAAAATCATTATTTAGACTCCTCTAATGTTTTTCCAAGTAGCAAAGATAACGACGTAGTATTATTCACTAACGTGCCTAATCTTTTTTTATCTCGACTTGTTATTGTAGAATAATCTACATTAGCAAATTCTAAACAATCCTCCAATTGTTTAAGAAGAAGGTTATGAATCGAAACAGTTTGTACTTTTATCTGTTCTATTTTTAATCTAACTTCCTGCAAACTCTCCGTAAACTGCTTAATTCGCTTAATTTCTTCTTTCTTCTCCTCTTGTATTTTAAATTTCTTTTTAATGAAAAGAAAAATACCTACTAATATTCCACCTGCAGTAACACCCCAACCTATTGGTCCTGCTAAAGCTAATAATGCTTGCCCTGCAAGCATACCTCCACCTCCACTCGCAAGTGTTCCTCCACCTAACCAAGCTAAAGCTGCGTTTGTTGCTGCAGCACCACTTAGTGCAGAAATCGCTGTTCCTGTAGATGCTGTTCCAAATGTTGTAGCAACCCATAAAGCTGTAGTTGGTGCCACCCCGGCTACTGCACTACCGACTGCTACACCAATACCCATACCTTTTGCGCCCTTCTTTAGATTCTCTCTCTCTAAATTAGCATAATCTATTCTACTTTGAAATTCAGTTTTTTCTACTTTTATCTCTTCTAATGCCACATCAAACGACTTTGGTCTTTTAGCAATAGTGTTTATTAATTCTTCAATTTCCGAAATAAGGGCAATTGAATTTTGTCTTTCTTCTAGGAGACCTTCTCCTGAAAGCATCATACTCTCATACTCTTTATCATAATTTTTCTGAGCACGTTTTAATAAGTTATTGATTAATTCTTTTGGATTCATAATTGCCCATTCTGTCTCTTCAATCATACTAGCAATATTATCATGCTTTGAATTAACTGGAACATTCTTACTCTTGCAAAAATCTACATAGTCATAATAATTAGCTTTAATCTTATTAAATTTAGTTTTAGTAGTTTTAAAAAGCAGATTATCTAAAACTCCCATCCCTTTTAAATCTTGAAAATAATCTTTATGCAACATTTGAAGCTCTTTAATATCCGGTTGGATTTCTTTCCACTTAATATTTGCTTGATTTTTCCAATAGGATTTTGTTTTGTAATTCACAATGACAACTAAAATCAATACACTAAATACTGTTAATATAAATATCTTCATTCTTAATTCTCCCTACGCTAATATTTATTCTCAGATAATAAACTTAAACTACTTCTACATCCTTATTAGATATATTTTTATGTTAAATAATTTGTTTTATTTCTTCTTACTTGTACTGTTTACTGCTTTAGCTAACCAACTACCAATCACTGCACCTACAACAGGAACTCCTGCCAATGGTAAAGCTGCAATCCCTGCAACAATGACACCAATTTTCCCAGCATCCTTCATCCAAGCAGTTGAAACATTTGCTCGAGTTGACGTTCCTGCTAATATAGAAGGTGACATCATATTTGCTTTTTCTAACAAATAATCGTAATCCTTTTTGGGATAGTTTTCAGGATGATCTACTAACATATCTAAAAGAGTTTTTAACATTTCAGTTTCTTCTGGATGTTTAGCAATCTCAACATCTAGAACACTTCTCATTGCGATATACTGAGTTTTTGTCAGTTTGTTTCTTCCGCTCTCAATATTATTTATCGTCTGACGAGTGACCCCAATTTGCTCTCCGAATTCTTCTGCGGTCCATCCCACTGTTCGTCTTATTAGCAATAAATTATCTTGCATTCTTTGAATTTCTTCCATTTGGTACCCTCCTTTAACAAAATAATAAACCTTGACAAATATATTGTCAAGGTTTATTATTTTGTCTTTGTTCTGTAAATTTAAGAGATTATATGTTAAAAACTCTATATTCTCCATTTAATAACTTTTCAATATACGATAATGTATAAATATCTTTCATTATTGTATTTATGAAAAAAGATCAAATTTTCATCTAAGAATAATTTAGTCCTAAATTACCTATTTCTTTTTTAGATGTCTATTCATTCCTAAAATCCATCGAAGACCACCTCGTATTAATCTAAACCATTTCATGTATCACACCTCCTGCCTAGAAATATACTAAAATAACTATTTTATTTTATATTTATAAAACCTAATAAATAAGTATGTAATCTCTACATCTCTGTAATCAATAGTTCTGTTATATTCAATGTCATCTTTTATCATTTCCTACGTTCTAACTTTTTAGACAAATTATGCCCTAGCCAAAGATTAAAATTCTTCTCTTCAAAAGGGAATTCTGTCCCAATTATTTTAAAAAAATACTATTGCCGATACTTTACTATTTATTCTCTTTTTTATTCTTAATAAAGACGATGATCACTATACAAATCACTAGCCCAGTAGCTGCTGGTTTAACGAGCGCCATTCCGTTTTCTCCACTAGATAAGATACTATGGACGACCTTTAATACAGCTCCAGCAATTACAACCCATAATAATTTTCCCCATTTTCGATTCCAAGTAGTATAAATCATAAAAATAAAGAATAATAGAATCAATGTACAAACGACTATTTTCTCAGTTGTCCAACCACTCGTTAAATAGTTCTTTTCAAACTCTAAGAATAAATGAACCTGTTCGTCCACCACTTCTGGTTTTGGAAACCAAAACATACTCGTGAATAAGCCAAAAATCGACATAAACAAAATCGAAAAAGATTGTTTATAAGCACCAATAACAATTGGAATTATAAACAACGGTCTGATATACCAACTGAGAATATTTTGGTGTCTTGAAAAAGCCCATGTAAAAAAATCTCGATTTGTAAAAAATATATAAATCAATACTATTGTTGAAATCGCAAAAAATAATCCCATTATTCTATCTAATTTTTTAATTTTCATTCTCTATCTCCATTAATTCAAAAACTTATTTATCTTATTACAAAATAATTTGTAATGATACTTCTTTTATCTTTCAAGTGTCCCATTCAATAGAACCTTTGCCATTATCACCACATACAACTCTTCATCTTCATGAACGAGCTTGCTTAGTAATTCGTTTGCGCGAGCCGTATCGCCTTTAATGGTGGCATTCAAGGCTTGGTAGTAGATGATTTCTAACTGTGGATACTTGAATTCATTCGTCAAAGTTTCGAAGTAGTCGTTACTCTCATGCGCTATGGTTAAGTCATAGAGAGCCACACTTACTTGTTCGGTTTTCTTGGCTAATGTCGGTTCTGTAATTGTCAGCTCGTTAAGCAGTACATCCAGTTCTTCTCGGCTTAACTCTGGTTGACTCAAAACGACTGAACGAATTAAATAGCTTTCCAAAATATCCTTAAATTGTGGTTTAAGTCCCTCCAATTCCAAGGTTTCTTTGGCTTTCTGAACCGCTGTTTCAAAGTCCCCCGTCATGTATTCGTAAGAGACTTCTGTCGTTTTTGCATCTATCTGAAGGGCTGCTCTTTTGGCCGTTTTATTGAATTCGATATATTGTTTCCACGATGCTAAATCCAAATCCACGTACAGTAATTTCGCTACAATACCTAGATACCATTTATTGATTAGTTGAATCCCCAATAATAATCCTGCGAAGATTACTAGGACTCCCACTGTTTGAAGAAGCGTATCGCTTATCACCACTGCCACGCAAAGAATCAAAATCATGGCTACAATTCCCGCGCCTCTAGTATATAGTGTGTATTTTTTTCGTAATGCTTGGTAATCCATATCGTCCCTCCAAAGTCGCAACTTATCTTTAGTTGCGGTTACAAAATTGTTTATATCTTTAATCAAAATGACTGTCTTAGCTCATTATCTCATGTTCCCGTTGTTGCTTCAATGGCTTATGGAAGAATATTTGATAACAAGTTTTAATATTTATTCTCATAATACTTACTGATAAAAAACATAAGAACAGGAGAGCATGCTAGCGAAATAGTTAACAACGTTGCAGGTAAGTACGCCTCTACTTCAATACAGATAACTGCAATAATTCCTATTAGGAGCATAAGTACAGATGCCATCGTTGCATTTACTTTATCTCTGATTTTTTCATTTCGTTCATCATTCATACTAATTTTGTAATCACGGTCCTTTGCCAATAGTCTAAGGTGAGTGAGTTGCACATATGAAACAGATACGCTGATGGCAAAACAAAAGTCAACAGCACTTTGATAGCTCCATTCAAATTAAAAGTCCACGATAGAATCAAACTACAAAGTCCGATTACATATCCTAAATACCAAATGTTATTTTTCTTCATTTTTGATCCTCCTCGAAAATAAAAACCTCTTCAATCGATACGTTGAAGAATCTCGCTATTTTAAATGCCAAGATGATGGACGGATTGTATCTTCCGTTTTCTAAAGACCCCACTGTTTGCCTTGAAACTTCAAGGGCATTCGCGAGCTCTTCTTGCGTGATTCCCTTTGCTTTTCGAATTTCTTCTAATCTATTCTTCACATTAAATCCCCTCCTTAAATGGAAAGTTTACTTTACATACAATATAATTATTTTCTAGTAAAATGTCAAGTTTACTTTACATCGTCAAATAAAAAAGTAGCAGGCAAATGTTACTTCGCCTGCTTCTGATTTCAATTTATTTTATAGTTCCCTTACCGACCACAAATCGACTGTTACCCTCTCTCTTTGAACTCATCGAAGTATAGGACCTCGACTTGTCCAGACCAATCCAAGACACAGCCAACGAAGTCAACAAGGTCTAGCCCTGGCATTTCATAAGTGTCGCCGTCATTGACGCTTCCCGTTGCATCTTCAATGTAAGTCACCTTATAGCCTCTGTCTGACGCAATAATGGCAGAAAATAAGCAGCAATATTCCGCGTTCAATCCCGTAATCACCACTTCGCCTACCGGATGATTCGCAAGAATTGCCTTCAACTCTTCACTCTGGAAAATATTTGGTGAGTCTTTCTCCACGATAAAATCCGCATCCGCAGAAAGCTCTTCATCAAGCGCTCCTCGCTCGTCGCCATTGTAAATAATACTCTCCTCATTCTCATCAATATGACGTGTATGAATAATGAGGTTCCCGCTGGCTTTAAACATCTCTTGTAACTTCAAAATATTCTCTCTAAGCAGGTCAAAATCCCCTCTAGCTAATATCCCTTTTTGGCAATCTAAAACAATTAATGCTTTCACTAATCGTGCTCCTTTAATTTCAAACTCCAACAAACACGCCATGCCTTCGCAACGGCCTTTAGTTTAACGATTGAAGCTCTTCTTTCACATACCCTTCGACATCTTCAACCTCTACAAACAGCGGGTCTAAGTGACACAAGAAGTGCCAATCTTCAGTGCCTCGTTTTCTGTAGAGAATCGCTTCGCCGTCTTCACTTCCAAAAAAGCTTCTGTCGACTTCATGTCCGTTGCTTTCTAAGAATGCTTTTGCCTTGCGGAAGTTTGCTTCTCTGGCTTCGACATAGGCTTTCACTTCCTCGTTGTTAATGACATACGCGTCGATTAGTGAGTAGCCTTCGATCATTTTATCGTTTGGTTCGGATAGATTTGAAATTTCTTTCCAAACAATAATCACAATTTCATTAGGGTCGAACATCCATTTAGACAAGGGTACAATGTTTCCGTTAAAGACAATCTCCATATAATCCGGTAAACTTGCAGGATTAAAAGATTCCATTTCAAACTCATCTACTTTTTCTAGAGTGTATCCTGAGATTTGCGCTACAAAGGCTCTCCCCTCTTCTAAAGAATCAAATGCGACTAAATCTTTTTTATACTCACCTTGATACAATTCCAATATAACCATCGATAACCCTCCTAAGCTTTTTCGTTCTAAACATTATTATGCTGCCGTCAATTATCATGAAACAAGCGCTCACGATGTACATCCAGTAGATCTGCCTTCATGAGGAACCCTATCTATAATCCTTTAAAAGGTACGTAGAGGCTTTCGCAACAACGGATCAGATAGAAGAAAGAGTAGTTGCTTATTTACGATACTCCTCTATTTTGTGGCTATGTTCTTTCAGAAGCTGTTTGGAATAAACTTTTTCATTCTTTGAGTCTCGAACTTCCCTCCAAAGGATCGCTGCAACGGTTAACTTGTTCGCATACTGATGGCTACTTTCATCAGCACAAAAGTCTTTTAAAAATTGATTCCACTGACAAGCCGAATGATCATACTTGGCGTAATCGGACTCTCCATAATAAATTTTAATCATATCTTGAATCGTAAATTTTAAATCATTATCCCTTTTTACTTTTCGCCAAGCAGTTGCCATATCCGCATTGAATTTAAACGGACTAACCCCTGTCACGGCTGAAAAATAATCTCTAAACTTCTGGTTAAAAGAAAACCCACAGTTCAGGAGCGGGGTTTCTAAAGTGATTACTTCGGATTGAGTTTTGAGACCTTTCCTCACAGATTTCTCTACTTTATTTCCTTGAAAATATTGTTCAATAATAAAAGTCAATTCTTTCTTCGTACCCCTGTAGTCTAAACCAAGAGACTTACAAATTTGGGAAAGTTCCTCTCGATACCAATAGTATTGGTTAAATTCTTCAAATGATTTTATCTCTTTAAAACTAGGTCTATTTTCCGCCAAACTATCCCCTCCATCCTTCAAATCTACGACAGTAACGTCAATCCGCATGCCCCGTCAACGTGTGGACATACACCTATATATACGGTTATTTGATTACAACAAATTCTTCCCATCGTCTGAGCACATCTTTTAAAGGCTCATCTAAATAGGTATAAACCTTGTCCGTGATCCAATCAGGAATTCCATAAGCTGCCTCTGCGATACTTCCTGTGATGGCAGCAAGAGTGTCACTGTCCCCACCAAGAGAAATCGCATTTCGAATCGCATCTTCAAAATCTGTACTTTCAAGGAACGCAATAATCGCCTGAGGAACGGTATCCTGACACGTTTCATTAAAACGGTACGTAGGACGAATTTCATCTAGCGTTTTAGAAAGGTCATATCCATACTCTTTCTCGATATGTTCCTTAACACATCTTTTAATCTCCGCAGGGGTATCACTACCGTCACCACCAAAGAAATAACGGCACATAAAAATCGCATCCGCTGTTGCCATTGAGCCTTTGATTCCTTCTGGATGGTTATGCGTCACCTCTGAAGAAAGTTGCGCCAGACGTTTTCCCTCGGACGGCAACTCGCTTGTTGCAGCCTCCATCACCCAAGCGCACGGAGAAACGCGCATCGCAGAACCATTCCCAAAACTATTGTAAGGCTCACGGTTGTCAGTCATAAGCCACCGGTTAAACCTAGCACCGTAATCCGCGTTTGGATACATTCTGCCGTACTTCTTCATGGCATCAATGAAGTCATCCTTCTGTCCACCATTCATGATTGCTTCCGCCACAGCACAGGTCATGACCGTATCATCTGTGAAAAAACAATCGTCCCTAAACAAGGGAAAATCCTTCGTTTTAATATTGTTCCATTCATAAACAGACCCAACAACATCTCCAACAATTGCTCCTAACATAAATATCCTCCTTTTACAAAATTAACTATTTTTGTCAAAAAATGTATATAGACATTTCAAGCTCCTATGACATTCCTCCTTCTTATACTCTATATCTATGAACCCTCGGAACTATATCCCTTAACTAGAACAGCCCCAAAAAATACAGAGTTACCGATTATTTCTTAATTTAACATAAGAATATATATCATAAACCTTTTTATTCAAATAAACTCATGAAAAATCCCTAGTTTGGTTATTGGATACCTTTGCCTTATCTATATAAAATAGTTATTTTAAACTTTCTTTTCATACTGATAAAAAGGAATGTTAACAAAATCTTGAGTATAAGGTTTTATGTTCGATCTATTTTTCAACCATGTGGGTAACAAGGCAAATCCTTGTCCTTTTTCAACTAAGGTAATAATATTTTCAAATGAATCAATTTCTACAAACTCTTTTAAATGAGCGAACTCTCTTACGGTTCTTTTTCTTAAAGGACAATTTTCATCTTTATTAATTAAAAAAGGTGTCTCCTTGTCAACCAATTGATTGCTTGAGCAAAAATACATTGTTTCAATGTTTCCTAGAATTTCATCATAATTTTTAAGATTTTTAATCTTTTGAAAACAAAAAATCTTATCAAAATCTTCTTGCTGAGCGACACTTGGTATTTCTGAAGTTTTTTTGATAGTGATATCACTTATACCTAAATCAATTGTATGCAAATTATTAATATCATGATTTAATAATAATTCTGAAATTAAGACGGTTACTTTTGCCTTTGAAATCCTCTTTTTTAAATTCTCCAAATTATTAGAAGTTTCCTTGCAAAATTGATAAAACAAGTCTCCTTTTTCAGTTGGAACCAATCCATTATAATTTCTAAGAAATAGCTTGCACCCCAGTTCAGTTTCAATCACTTTTAATCTAGCGCTTAAATTTGATTGTGCATATTGTAAAATCTTTGAACTTTTATTTATGGATTTTGTTTCATAGATTGTCACAAAGATTTTCATATCATTAAAATTCATCTAAAACACCTTATCATTTTTTATGATAATTATATCATAATTAAGTATTATTCAAAATTACAGAAATCATATTTACTATAATTAATAAATTAGAAAAGAGGTACTTCCATGCAAGCAATGCAATACACTATAAAATTACCAGCTGATTATGATATGAATATCATTAGACAACGTGTCCAAAAGACAGGGCATTTGATGGATGGCTTTGAAGATTTATTTTTAAAAGTCTATTTAATCTCTGAAAAATCTGAAGGTCAACTATTTAATAGTTATTGTCCATTATATATTTGGAAAGAAACTAATGGAATGACCAAATTTATATTTGATGGTTATTTTGATAATATTTTAACTTCTTTTGGTTGGCAAAATATTGAAATTGGAGTAACCACATCAGTCGAATTGTCGGATCATTTTGATTCGGCCAAGTATGTCACATTAGAAGTCGTTGATATAAAAGTTTCTGAAACTTTAAAGACATTTACTATTTATGAGCAATTACAAAATGATGAAAGTGGTAAAATTGTAGTTTTTAATCCCGATAAATGGAAAAAATGTATCTTTACATTTTATACCAATAAACCTGATAAATACCTACCGACTTTTGAAATTCTACATATTTCAAAATAATCAAAATATAAGTAGCGATGAAGAAAAAGAGCGATGAAAATTTTTTCATTGCTCTTTTTCTATAGCGATAATATAACTGTTATCTTCCTTACCACCTAATTTTTTGAAATAAGTTTCATACTTAAAAGCAAGATTTTACTTTAAGTTTTATTACAAAGGTTTCCCTCAAATCACTTTTTAACATTCTGTTGTACCTTGTCACATTAGTGAAACATCTACTTCTACTTCACTGATGCCTCAGCTCGTACAAGCAGTGATTTACTTAAATGAAATCCATTCTGACTTTGATAAACAGGTTATATGTTCTGTGCGAAGAACACCTTCCAAAGCACATGGAATGTTTTCTTTTGTACGATGATAACGGAACCCACATTTTTCCTGAACTCTTTGTGACTTTGTATTGTCGTCAAAATAACCGCACCACAATTTCTCCAGATTCAAGTCATCAAATGCATGTCTCATTATCTCCCGAACTGCTGCTGGGATAAGACCCTGACCCCAATACGGAACTCCTATCCAGTAACAAATCTCCGCCTCCGTATCAGGAATCCCTTTATCACTTGCAGAGCCAATCATCAATCCTATGCTACCCACTGGCTGCATCATTTCTTTTAAAACGATGGCGTATGTTTCGGGTGCGGAAAAAACACTTTTTATAATCTCCCTGCTATTTTCAACACTAGTATGCACAGGCCAACCTGCAATTGGACCAACCTCTGGAACACTAGCATATTGAAATAAATCAGTGGCATCTCTTTCTTCCCATGGGCGAAGAATCAATCTTTCCGTTTCTAGGATCACCTTTCTCTCCTTAAATTCCAACGGTTTGTAAAATTGCTTAAGATGAAGGTTTT
This sequence comes from Granulicatella sp. HMSC30F09, assembly GCF_001806915.1. NCBI lineage: Bacteria > Bacillati > Bacillota > Bacilli > Lactobacillales > Carnobacteriaceae > Granulicatella > Granulicatella sp. HMSC30F09. The sequence continues at coordinate 102,514 of NZ_KV786436.1, forward strand.
TCGCTTTTACCAGAAACGCCACACACTCGACATGTGGCACTCTTCAACATCTATATTATAGAACGAAAGTGATAGAATCAACATGTAAATAACACTTTAGAACGAAAGTATACACTATCTATTGTACGATAAGTATCTCCACCAATACAAAGATTACTTCATTCAAATTTACTATATACTCTCATATTAGGGCTTGTTTTTTCTCAATGTGATAATAGCCAGTTATAAATTTCATTTTCCGCTTGACGCGCTAAATTTTGCTGCTCTTCATTAACAACTTCTGACATATCCGTTGTTACCCCTACAAGCCCTTCAGGATTATTTGATTCAATAAAACTATGAACTGCGTTTGGATATTCGATTACTGTGATTTCTTTTTTATTTGCTTTCATCTCTTCAATAAACACCTTAGCATTTTGAGAAATCTGATTTTCCAGCTTCGCGACCAAAAAGAACAGTCCGAGTTCGTCAGCCATCACCGGGAAGAAGACATGAACCAGATCAAGGAGTTGAAAGACTTCATCGTCGGGCAGGAAACCGACATCACAAAGTTTGATGAGGCTCTTGTCAAAAAGCTCATCGATAAGATCACCGTCTTAGCCGACCGCTTCACCGTGGAATTCAAGTCCGGGATTACAATTGACATCGAAGCATAAAAAGGCTCCTCGCCGCCGACGCAATTATCGGTAGCGAGGAGCCTTGGTCTGTTATTCCTCCGATTTGGAAGAAGCCCACTCCATTGCTTTTTTCATTCTTTCTTCAAATATCTCTGCCGGGACGAGAGCTATGCCTTCCTTATCGTCACTGAGCACAATTAATCTTTGTCCTCCGGTAAGGCCAAATTTTTCGCGAGCGGCTTTAGGAATTACGAGTTGTCCGCGCTCGTTTATTGTCACTGACCCCCATATATTTCTTCCTTTTGGCGCAGGTAGAATACTCTCTTTTCCATCTATTGTTTCTGTTTTTATCAGACTATCAATCGTAATCCCATAGATATCTGCAAGACGCTTGCATTTTTCAATATCCGGAACAGTTGCACCGCTCTCCCATTTTGCATAAGCCTGACGAGAGATATCTATTTTTTCGGCAATTTCTTCCTGAGAAAAACCATGTGTGTTACGAAGCATAATAAGATTTTCTTTTAACATAATATCCTCATTTCGATAGCAGCGAGTTTATCGCTTCAATATAGAACGCACTATGAGCAGTATGGATCACATGGTCACTGTTTTCAGTCTCGACCAACCGGCAATTGTCACCTATATAGGCTACTGCTCTCTCAGCCTGTTCGCGGGATGCCGCACACAGATATGTTCCGTTCTCGTGAATATTCTCCTTCGCATGAATATAAACACAGGGGACTTCTATTGCAGATAGTATTTCCTCATGTGTCAGACCGTGATTCCAACTCAAGTCATAGAATCGTTCACCGTATGCAAAATCATATTCCTTGGCGTATTTAAAAACATACCAGATGGAAGCAGGTAGAAAACCTATCTGAAGAGCCTCGTTAGGTTTTTTCTGATACCGCTTTTGTACATAGTCTGCGATTTTCGGCATTGCATCAGCCATGTATAACTGTCCCCAGTAACAATGACGCAAATAGTAGCTTTCCCAACACTCCGTTTTCTCCGACTGATTCCAATCATGCAACGGCTTGAAGGCATCAAGATATGCAAAGCTATCTTCCCAGCCTTCTCCTTCAGTTGAGAATACCGGAGGATCTTCCAGCACTGCTCCAGCAATGTTTTGACCGCCGTATGCCGCAATATAAGCGGCTGTAATAGCTCCGTTCGAATGACCTGCTACAACTGTAGGTGCGCCAATAACATGATCGACAAACCAAATGAGATCATCCCCGTTTACATCAAGATAATACAGACTTTCATCATGTGTTGATTCTCCATGGCCGTAAACATCGACCACGTAGATATGCCAATTTTTACTAAGCTCCGGCAACACAAGAGCATAGTCTTCCCAAATGCCCATCTGCCCGTGAATTAGCAGAAGTGCGGGTTTTTCATTGCTCACTTCACCATAGTTAATTACATTACCGTTCGGAAGAGTGACCTGTTTTTCTTCAGCCCCCGCCGTTTTCAGTGCTTTTTCATATTTATCAAACCAGTGCGTGTTATGATGCCAATAAAGTCCGAAAGCGACAGCAGCAACAGCAATTATAGTCAATAAGACGATTCCAACAATTTTCATAACTTTTTTATGAGAACCTCCGTGTTTAATTCTTATGAAAATTGTAATGAAAAGTTGCACGATTATCTACCAATCAAAGATGTCAGAAATTATCGATTTCTGTTATGTTTAGTTGCATATTTGCCCACAAAAACCCTGACTTCCGCCTTGACATCTATCTCATAGCCACAACTATCCAGCATCTAACTCGGCAACTCAACTCTCACACTTTTTGTGCCGGATTGCCCTTGGATAAGTTACAAGGAGCGTTTTATCTGCCCAATGCCCAATTTTCTCGATAAACTGTAAAAATGACAATTCTTTCGTTCTTCCTTGATGACACAATTTTATTAACAATCGTATGGTTCTTTATCGGCGGATTTCCACCCATCAAAAAAATTTGTTCGTCCGATCTTTCACACTTCCTAGAGATACATAAATTTTGATCACGTTCTGAAATTATAATTTCTTCTTAAAATGAATAATTCTATTTGCCTCCTGAAATCCAATATTGAGATGAAATCTTATAGAATCCGTATTCGTTAAAGTACAGTCACTTGCAAATTCCTTACATCCTTTATTTTTCGCCCATTCCTCACATTTTGTACAGAGATTTTTAGCAATACCCTTTAAACGATATTCCTCGTCGACAATAATCCCTTCTAAGAATCCAACAGGACTATATTTACAACCTTCAACATAATCAAATCTGAGTGAACATAGTGCTAGACCTACAATTGTGTCATCTTCAACTTCAGTAAAGATTGCAGTATTTTTGCCATTCGTATATCTTTTTACTTCATCAATAGCTTCTTTATCGGTCAATTGGGGCCATAATTGTTTCATTTTTTTAGCCATTTTTATAGAATCTTTTGTTATTCCATCCATATTGATGTTCCTCCGCAAATTACAAGCAAATGTTTCGAATCATGCTGTTCCTTTGTTACTCATTGATTGATACCAATACCATCCCCTTCTACTTTTCGACTGTCTCAGATTGGAAGTGCAGCTCCACACACTCAACATGCGCAGTCATCGGGAACATATCCACTGGTTGCACGTATTGCGCTACGTACCCGCGTTTTTTAACTTCTAAGTTGAATCACTTATTGTCACCCTCTAGCTGAACCTGTGTATGAGCTAGCAAATCTCCTAGATGCCTTTTATCTTTTCTAAAAATTGCCATTGCCAGTAACAACAGTGCAAGTAAGGTTGCTAAAGACGAAAGGATAATGGATATTAGATCAAAATCACTATAGACTCCATGAATAGTTCCCATATGCCCTAATTGCCAAGGTAAAAATTTGATGAGATTTCTAATAAAGCTGGCCTGAATTGTTTTTTTCTGATAGACCAGACGAAGCCCTGCTTTTGATTTCCCAAAACTTCCATTTTTTGCATAATCCGAAAATGTGAAATAAAGCATGATTGGCAGAACACTGATAAAAAATGTAAGAGTCTGCGCCTGAAATTCTGTTTGCATTGGCACACCATTAAAAACAATGTAGTAATAAGTTATAGCGCAAAGAAACAGAATACCCAAGTAAGTTATGATTAAAAGATAATCAAATAGTAGTTCAGTTATTCTCTTTTTAACCGAAATAGGATTAATTTCCAAAATCTCCATTATTTTATCCTCCTGTCTAAGAACGTACTAGTAGTGACATATCCTCAACATGAAACAAGTGAACCTGTCTATATGTGGAAACATAGCTATAAACTGAAATTTAACATCAATCATCATTACTGACAATTTTTAAGTTAATCCAAGCAAATTTCTACTTTAATCCTATCTGGATCTTCAAAATAGACTGCATAATGTTTAGTTCCACCAGCATTTGGATATCTATCATCATAAAGTAAAACTATATTTCTCTGAATAAGATACTTCCTAATTTGATCAATTTTATCCTTGGTTTGACAACGGAAAGCAAGGTGATTTAAGCCTATATTGCATCTATTGTATCCGTTATTAAGATACTTTTCTTTTGCCTGTACAAAAACAATATAAAACTCGTCCTTTTTATAGGAAAATCCATATTCCCATTCTTGAAATAACTCAAAACCTAAAATGCTAAGTATCCAAGAATAGAAATCCTTGGTTTTATCTAAATTACTTACATAAATCTCAATATGATGCATCGTTTCCCCTCCATCTGGTGCTGGAAATATCAATATATTCAATTTTTACTTCGCTGATGACTCAGCTCGCACAAGCAGCGCTACACATTCAACATGCGCGGTCATTGGGAACATATCCACGGGTTGCACGTACTGCGCAATGTATCCACGTTCCTTGAAGTGGACAAGGTCGCGTGCAAGTGTTGCTGGATTACAGCTCACGTATACGATGCGTTCAGGCCCCGTTGCACACGCCGCTTCGATAAAGGCAAGGTCGAGCCCTTTGCGCGGTGGATCCACCACAATGACATCTGGCTGGATGCCTTCTTCCTTCCAGCGCGGCATAATTTTCTCGGCCGCACCCGTTTCAAAGTGCACATTTGTCACGCCATTCAATTTCGCATTTTCCTTAGCCATCACAATCGCATCATCCACGATTTCCATGGCGTAGACTTTCTTCGCATCGCGAGCAAAGGCCAAGCTCATCGTCCCGATACCGCAATACGCATCCACGACCGTCTCGCCGCCCTTCAAATCCGCAGCGCCGATGGCTTGTTGATAAAGCACTTCGGTTTGCACGGTATTCACTTGGAAGAACGAACGTGCGCTAATCTTGAACGTGAATTCGAACAATTTCTCTTCGTACACGTCTTCCCCGAATAGCACCTTCGTCTCACGTCCCATGATGACATTCGTTGGCTTTGGTTGGATGTTTTGCACGATAGACACGACTTCCGGATGCGCCGCCGTAATGTCTCTTACAATCGCCTCCGCTTGCGGTAACCCCTTTGTTCTCGTCACGAAAATAATCATCACTTGTTTCGTACGTAGACCTCGGCGCACAATAATATGCTTCAAGTCACCAGTATGGTTGCCCTCATCATACGCCACCACTGGATACTTTCTCAAAATATCCCGCACGGCCACAATCAAGCGGTCGATTTCAGGGTCTTGAATATGGAAGTCTTCAATCGGAATTAAGTCATGTGAGTTCTTCTTGAAGAAACCTGTCGTCAACTGACCGTCTACCGTACGCACTGGAATTTGCGCCTTGTTACGGTAGCCCAGCGCACTCTCCATCCCAAGAGTTGGACGTACTTCTAATTCTGGCATCTTCGCGATTTTCGTCATCACATTTTTCACTTGATGCTGCTTGAATGCCAGCTGGCTCTCATAGGTCATATGTTGCAACGGCATTGTCCCCACACGTGTTCCAAGGGCGTCTTTCACCTCCACACGGTTCGGACTCACTTCCAGCCACTCCTCCACACGCGCATAGCCATAACTTTTTCCAATCTTCATCGTCTTCACACGCACGACTTCGCCAGGAATACTATTTTCGATAAATAGCGGGAATCCATCGACCTTCCCAACCCCCAGTCCTTCATGCGTTAAATCTTCAATGGTTACTGTATAAAATTCGTTTTTCTTCATTTCTGTTCCTCCAGAGTTTATCACGTCTATTATACCGTCTTTTAGCACAAATAAAAAGGCAATCCCCCCATACAAAAAAGCCACTCTAACCATGTCAGAGCAGCTTCACTATTACCATAGAATTCCTTTGTAAGAAAGTGTAATCGCCATCGCCAGAAGCAGGTAAAACCCGATAAACATCCATTTCATTTTCACACAAAGAGCCACATACTCCCGGATGAACGCAGAAGGAATATAATAGCTCGCCGTTGTACAGCCAAGCCCATCCCCTTGCATGCCAATCATCTTAGCGTAGGTACTGGTCCGAAAGACATGATAGTCATTCGTTACAAATAAGAATCGTGGTTCTTTGAGGAATGTTTCCCCTAATCGTTTTGAGAATAATAGATTCTCATAGGTCGTTCTCGACTCTTCTTCGAGCAATACGGACTCTCTTGGAACATCCGTTTCTTCCATTAAGTAATTCAAAATCGCCTGCGCTTCCGAAACCTTCTCATCGGATCCTTTTCCGCCACTTGCGATTAGTTTAATATTTGGATTTTTTGATTTTTTAAAAGCCTCGACCGCCTTATCAATCCGACGTTTTAAAAGCGGTGTTACCCGTTCTCCGTCTAATAATCCAGCTCCGTGAATAATGATGAAATCATATTGTTTTCTCTTTGGAATAAACACATACAAAATCGAGTAAAATAGGAATCCAAAAAAGGCAAACCCAAAAATAACATAGGAGTAGATAAAAAAGATCAAGAATATATTCAGCCAGTGATTTTCATAAAAATACTGATTATTGAGCGCACGAATAATGATTACGCCAAAGAATAGTAAAATCAAGAAGCCCATCCCTAGCGATAAGAAATTCGACTTTGATTTCCCTTCCCGTTTCAGAAGAACGATTCCATTATAAATAAAGAAAAAGCCACTCAAGAAGATTACAAAGGGCACTCCTAAAAATCCAATCATTAACACGAGAAGATGGCCTGCCTCGCTTCCAGATTGATATACCGCTTGAACTACTGATAAATATCCAAAAAACACAGCAATAATAAGGAGTGCTGGGTTCCATAAACTGCGATTATCTCTCCACATGGAAGCAATCAGAGCCACCACTACCACTCCAGTAATAAGATAGATTGCCATTTTCATTCCTCCAATTCTACTCTTGTATTATAACAAACTCCCAAGAGAAACGATAATCTGACAAGAAATGAAGCGGAATAGGATGCGTCTTAGAAATTTTGAGGTTTCAACTGAATATCTACCTCATACCCATTTTTGTAAGCCAGTTCAATCAACGTCGATAGATTAGGCGTCCCTTCCCCACGTTCCAACCTAGCCAGCGCTGTCCGTTTAAACCCTACTTTCTTTGCATATTCCTCTCTAGTTAAATTGTTTTCCATACGAAGTTTAATAATGCGTAATGATGCTCGATGCCTTGCTAATTCCTTTGCCAAATCCTCTTTAAAGTTCGGATAGCGCGATGCAATAATCGAGAATGTCTCTTCTCTTAAAGAACTCACTGCCATTCACCCCTTCCGTAATATCTTCCACTTCAAAGACCAAATACATGACCCCATCTTTCTCGTCATACTCTCCCCATTTTTCAATCATCTCTGGAGTAACACCTTCTTCTTCAATCAGTTGTAAAATCGCTGCCGCCTTTACCATTCTCCCATACGGCATCTCCAGTAACTCTTCAAAGTTCTGCTTTGTAAATTCACGTTTATACCTCATAAATACACCTCCATTTTCTTGAGTGTAACATTTTTGTTACGTAACAAAAATGTTACATCTTGCTTTTTTTGGATACTTTTTTGCTCCAAAAAAGCCTATCATTCTCATGTTTTTTATGCTTAAACATCAACAAAAAAGTTGCTTTTCCACAGTTGTAGAAAAGCAACTTTGTCATTAATAGTGAAGAATCGATAGGATTTTATCTTTTATACTCGCTTCGTCTAGGCCGTATTCTTTGAGAAGGTAATCCACCTTCCCGACTTGTCCAAATCGTTCTTGAATTCCCATTCTAAAGACTGGAGTGTTCAAATCTGTTGAGAAGAGTTCACAGAGCACACTTCCGATTCCACCGATTTGATTATGATTTTCAACACTGAGAATCGGTAGCCCTCGATATAAATTCAGCAACTCTTCTGGTAAAGGCTTCACTCTGAATAAATCAACCACTCCAATATCCAGTCCTTGCTTGGAGAGTTCATTAGCGATTCGTAAACAAGGCGCTACCATTATACCAGTTGCGATAATGACTAAATCTTCTCCAGATTTCAATTCGACAAAGCCTTTAGAAAAGTCCTCCCCGCCTTGATAGATGGCTTCGGGCGCTTTTCGAATGGTTCGAACATATTTCAGTCCTTTCAGATTCAGGGTCTGCCGCAATACCGCATGGAGTTGAATATCATCACTCACTTCGAATATCGTCGCGCCAGGAATCAATCTTGTTAGTCCAATTTCTTCAAATGGCATATGTGTGCCACCGTTCATTTCCGCGGTCACTCCAGCATCTGAACCAATCACTGTTGCATCCAGTTGTGCATATCCTAGCGATAAAAACAATTGGTCGAAAACGCGTCTAGTGGCAAACGGTCCAAAGGTATGCAAGTACGGCTTGAACCCTAAAATCGATAGTCCTGCGGCAACCCCTATCATTTCAGCTTCCATGATTCCCACATTGATATATCTCTTTCCAAGAATTTCTCCAAGCTTATTCGTCGCCATGGAGCTTGATAAATCGGCCTCTAAAACGACGAGCTCTGGATGCTCTCGATTCGCTTCAAGAAGGAAGTCACGATAAACTAAGCGTAATTCTTTCGTCTCTCTCATCATGAACCAACCTCCAATTCTTCTCTCAATTGTTCCACCGCTTGATTCAACATTTCCTTTTGTTCAGGGGTTGGGCGAAGGTGGTGGTTTGCTTCAATCTGTTCCACTCCTTTGACACCTTGTCCTTTCACTGTATCGAGTACAATGCACTTAGGAGATGGGAGAGTGGACTGTTTTAATTGTTCAATCGCTTCAAAAATCGCTTCAACATCCTGACCGTCTACTCTGAGTGTTTCAAAGCCGAACGCTTTAAATTTTTCCACGAAATCAAGAGGATTACAAATATCCGCCGTTCTGCCATCTAACTGTTTCTTATTATCATCTACAAAGACGATAAAATGATTCAACTGATGGTGAGAAGCAAATTGGATGGATTCCCAACATTGTCCTTCGTTTAATTCACCGTCTCCGACAATGGTATAAGTGTAGTAAGGGGCCTCTTTAATCTTCTGCCCATATGCAATCCCTGTCGCAGCGCTAATCCCTTGTCCAAGAGATCCTGTCGTCATATCGATTCCAGGAGTTAAATTACGGTCGGGATGAGAAGGAAGGTGCGTCCCATTTTGGTTTAACGATAGTAGAAATTCCTTATCGAAAAATCCTTTCAAATGCAAAGTACTATATAAAGCAGGTCCTGCATGACCTTTAGAGAGCACAAAGTAGTCTCTATCTTTCTTCGCAAACTCTTCAGGAGTCATCGGCATCACCTCTTTATAGAGGACCGCTAACACTTCGACAACCGATAAGCTTCCTCCATAATGCCCAAATCCTAAATGATTCAGGCATTCTAGCGTGTTCATCCGAATTTCCTTGGCAAATCGAATCAGTTCATTTCGTCTACTCTCGCTTAAGGCCATCTTTATTCCCCCTTAGTCGCTGGTTTCTTTACAAAAGAAATACCAACCATGACTACTAAGATTAGTAGAATACCGATGATAATGCCTCCTTGTGACCCAAATTGGTTTAAGACTCCTAGTACGATACCAGAAAGTCCGAAGTCGGCATCTGAGAAGGTTGAGCCCTCAAATCCAAGCCCACCTAATACTGGCATTAGGAATACTGGTAAGAAACTAATTAATACGCCTTGGAAGAAGGCCCCGATAGTTGCTCCACGAACCCCGCCAGAAGCATTTCCGATAACTCCGGCAGTCGCACCACAGAAGAAGTGAGGAACTACCCCTGGAAGAATAACCACACTTCCTGTAAGAATCATGATGACCATACTTGCCAATCCACCTGCAAAACTTGAAATGAATCCAATTAATACAGCGTTTGGAGCATATGGATAAACGATTGGGCAGTCAAGGGCTGGTTTTGAATCTGGTACCAGACGTTCAGAAATTCCTTTGAACGCTGGAACGATTTCACCAAGAATGAGACGAACCCCTGCTAAGATGACAAAGACCCCTGCAGCAAATTGACCTGCTAATTGTAAGGCATATACAAGGCTGCTTGTTCCATTGCTTAATTCCTGTTCAATATACGTAGAACCTGCAAAAACGGCTACGATCACATAAATAATCGTCATTGAAATCGTGATACTTACAGTACTATCTCTTAAGAAAGCTAAGCTCTTAGGGAAATGAATATCTTCTGTTGATTTTGATTTATCTCCAAAGATACTTCCTAAAAATCCACTTAACCAATACCCTAGTGCACTAAAGTGTCCTAGCGCTACTTTGTCGTTTCCTGTTAATTGCACCATATATTTTTGAACAAAGGCTGGTGAAACACTCATGATGATTCCTAATGCTAATCCTCCAAGTAAAATTAATGGAAGATTGGTAAATCCAGCAACCGATAAGATAACAGCAATCATACACGCCATATAGAGCGTATGGTGACCTGTTAAGAAAATGTATTTAAATCGAGTGAATCGAGCAATCAAAATATTGAAGACCATTCCGGCAAACATAATCATCGCTGTAGAAGAACCATATGTCGTTAAGGCCACAGCAACGATAGCTTCGTTATTTGGAACAACCCCTGATAAATTAAACGCATGTTCAAACATTTTTCCAAATGGATTTAATGAATTTTGAATAATGCCTGCCCCACCGGATACCACTAAGAATCCGACGAATGTTTTAATGCCGCCCTTCATAATATCTGGTAAGCTTTTCTTTTGAAGCACTAAACCGATAACGGCAATTAAGGCAACCAATATGGCTGGAGTACTAACGATATCTAAAAGAAATTTCATTTTCATTTCCTCCTTCTAAATAAGGCCTTTTTCTTGGCAAATACGAGTGACTAATTCCTTTAACTCATCCATATCAATGATGCTATTGAGGATTCTCACATCCCCTAAGTGACCAGACGAATCTGCTAAATCTCGTCCGACAATCCAAATATCCGCATCATTAGGATTGGCTCCTCCTAAATCGTAATGTTCCACCTCTACATTTGTAACTCCGAGTTCTTTTAGAACCGATTCAATATTCATTTGAACCATGAAGCTAGATCCTAAACCTGAACCACAAGCTGTACCGATTCTTAACATCTTTTACTCCTCCTGTTTAATAATATTTTTGATTTCATCATAGTTTTTGGAAGCTAGTAGCTTTTGAACGCTCTCATTGTCTCTTAAGATGGTCGTCAAATGAGCTAATGCCTTCAAATGGGTTTCATTATCGACCGCAGCAATGCAGATGAGCAGTCGGATTTCCTGTGTTGGGTCATCCAATAAATACGTAGGCTGTTCCAGCACTAACATGGACATTCCAACTTCATTGACCCCATCATCAGGTCTAGCGTGAGGGATGGCAATTCCTTTCCCTAGATTAATGAACGGGCCAAATTCTTCTACCTTCTGAATCATTGCTTCTGGGTAATGAGCGGTTATCTTTTGTTGCTCTAGTAGCGGAGCTGCCGCAAAACGAATGGCGTCTTTCCAGTCCATTTTTTCTTGGCTATATTGATAGGTTTCCTTCGTTAATAATTCATCTAACAATGGTAGATTCTCCTTTCTCTTAATGTCATGTTTCAAGTATTTCTTCAAGGCAAATCCAAGGCCAGATTCATTCGTCACAACTGCATATTGGCGTACAATAGCAAGCAGTTCTTCTACTGCTCCATCTTGAAAACTCATTTCTGGGAAGTCTTTTTGAACTAGATTCACAAGATGAATATTTTGCTCCTGGGAAGGCATTACCGATACTAAATAATTAGGCTTGGTCGTTTGAACTTTAACCGTGGAGAAAATCATATCGAAGTCCTTCGTTTCTTTCTCATCCAAATCTTCTAGTTTAATATTCCTCACAAATTCAATTTGAGGGAAAAGGAAAGAAAGATGTTCTTTCACTATTAAAGAAGAGCTCACACCATTTGGACAAATAATCACGGCTTTATAGTGTAAAGAAGACTTCGGATGGTCTTCCTTCAAATAGCCACCAAAATGAGCCACAAAGTAAGCGGTCTCACTTTCAGGGATAGCTGTCCCAATATCCTCTTCGAGTGGCGATAGGGATGCTTTCACCAACTCGAATAAGTCTGGATAATTCTCTTTAATCGTTTGGGTATAATCGTTTGTACTTGGGATTCCAAATTTCAACCGATAGTAAGCTGGAATGAGGTGTTTCTTCAAGTTCTCTTTTAGAGTCCTTTTCTGTTGGAACTGCAGAAGTGAGACTTCTTCCATTTTCTGGATAATTTTATCCGTCAATTCATTAAAGTACTCAAAGTTTGAATCGACTTCTCCTTCAAAACAGCTAGAAAGCAAAATCGCCACATATTGTCGGTCGTTGATTGTAAATGAACGGTCGATAATTCCTAAATCGCGAATCGTTTCTAATAAGATTTTCGATAAGACTTCTATCGCTGGAGAAACTAGCGTCTTAGAAAACACGACAGGATCTACATTTCTTTGGTAGCGACATAGCACAAAGACCACATCATAAATACATTCTTTTAATTGGTCTGCAATCGGCGTTAATTGGAGATGATTATAATAATCTTTTACAATTTGCTCAATGACTTCATAGCGAACATTATGCGCCCAACTAGTCAGTACATAATCCAATCCCCATAGCCCAATCGGGGAATTTAAGAGTTCCCCCACCATCTTGAAGGCCAGTTGATGCTTCTTCCATTCCTCGCCGATTAAGGTATAGCCTTTAGCACGGCTATAGCCTAGTTCTAGTTCGTTTTTCGTCATTAGTTTTCTCAGCGACTGAATATCAGACAATGTTGTATTTTTGCTCACCTTTAGGAAGTCTTGGTAGTGACTGTTGGAAATATATTCCATCCTGCAAAACGTATAAAGATAAATCAAGGCTAATCTTGTTTCCTTTGGCAAGACCAATTCTTTCGACTGAACAATATCCGTCAGTTGTTGATCATTCTTCTCTAAAAAATATTTTCCTTTTGCGCATCTAAGGTCTATATTTTTCTTCTCCAAATAAGCGTGTAAATAATCAATCGCCTCTTTGACCTCTTTTATAGAGAATCCTACTTTTACTGAAAGTTCATACAATGATAATTCTTGATAGTCCATCAAGGTCATAAATAGGACAAGCGCTTTTAAATCAATCATTATGTCTCCTTTCTATCCTCATTATAAAATAGAAAAAATCAGAAATGTACATCGATTCGGCCCAATTTCAATGGCGTTCATTCGCTAATTCATTGTGCCGTTTCTTTTAACATACCATCTATTCATGTAAACTTTTGGAAAAAATAGCTAATTCACTCTGAAAAATCATGAAATGCAAAAAGAGCAGCTTTGCTTTATGAAGCAAAACCACTCTTTTTGAAGTTGTTTGTTTTAATTTTGGGCTTTTGGTTTTAATAAGAAGAAGTTTAACACAATGAGCACCGCTATCCACGCGATTGGAACGAGCATGCTTTGGAAATTCAACGTGAATTCTTTGTCTAAGAAGAAATCGATGAAGTTCCCCATGAATGTGTAATGAGCCACTTTTGAAATAGACTCATTAAATTGAGAGAACATCGGTAGAAATGCAACAGCCATCATCGGAATGACTCCATTCACTTGCGCTTTTGCTTGAGTATCAGTTACAGCCCCCACCAATAAATTCACTAAGATAACACAGATAGCAACGCTTGTCATCACTACTCCATATTCCACTAGATGATTTGAAAGGTTCACATTTAAAATAAGCGGGAAGCTCACAATCGTAATGCAGCCAAGGAGAACTGGATAGAATAAAATAGAGATTAAATACTCCACTGAGTGAATTCCACTAAGGAATAAAGTTTTCAAATTCTTTTTCTCTTTTTCTTCCGCCAACATAATTGTAATCATGGTTCCCATCGATATACTAAACGCGAGCGGTAACATAATAAACAAAATTTGAAGAGATTTACTTGGGTCATGATCTGGGTTTAAAAATCTGTCATAAAGGACGAGTAACGCATATGGGAAAATAATTTGGAACAGCATTGCTCCATTGCTTAAAATCATTTGAGTACGTAGCCAAATTAAGGCGCTAATTCTTCTAATCATTTAATTTCTCTCCTGTCAATTGAATAAAGATTTCTTCAAGGGTTGGTTCCATCGAGTGCATCATTTCCACTGTTGTTAAGTCTTGCTCTTTTAACGCTTCAAAAGGTACTACTTTTTCAGTATGGTCTTTAAACGTTACTTTCACTCGTTTTTCTTTATTGTATTTTTGAATAATATCACGTGGGGTTCCAATTTCTACTAAATCTCCTTGGTTAAGCAAGGAAATGCGGTCACACATCTCGGTTGCTTCCACCATGTCATGCGTTGTAAGGAAAATCGTTGTTCCACTTTCCTTCAGCTCGTTTAATAATCGGTGAATTTTTTGAGAGGTCATTGGATCTAAACCACTCGTTGGTTCATCTAAAAAGAGTAATTCTGGTTTGTTGAGAAGCGCTCTTGCTAGAAACATTCTTTGGCGCATCCCTGTAGAAAGTTTTTCTGCAATCACCTTTTTACTATCCAGAAGTCCTACTTGTTCTAATACTTCATCGACTCGGCTATTTGGAAGTCCATATATTTTTGCATAAACGATGAGGTTTTTCTCGAGGGAAAGTTTTTCATAATATCCACTCGAATCGCCGACTAAACCGATATGCGCTAAATCTTCTGGCGCTAAGTTCTTCGTTTCTTTTCCAAGGAGTTCCGTCGTTCCTTCATCAGCTTTCAATTGCCCTGTTAGAATATTAATGAGAGTTGTCTTCCCGGCTCCACTTGGTCCTAAGAAGCCAAAAATTTCTCCTTTATCGACATTGAATTCAATTTGGTTTAATGCTGTCTTGTTTCCAAAACGTTTGCTAATTTGATGTACTTTAATCATGGTCTGCCTCCGTGCTTGTTCTTGATGATTTAACTTTATCAAAAACCAAGGTCACTCTGTAGGCCCTTCAGTCACGAAGTACCATGACTAAAGTCACGATAAAAAATGTCGACAGAATTTGACAACTTCTATCAAAGAAATAGGAAAATATCCGTTTCTTTCAGATATTTTCGGAACCCTTTTCATTATTGTTATAAAAGCAATTTGCGCCCTTTACTTTCCAACGGATTACGACTATAATGCAGGTAGAGAAAGGGGGTAACGATTATGAACGTACCTACACTAGAATCACAACGTATCACTCTTAGGCCCTTTCACGAAACTGACATGGAGATTATCAAGTCTTTGCTAAACGATCCTTTAGCAACATCTAACCTTCCATGGGTATCTGCACCGTCTCACTTAAATGCAGAGAACTTTTATACACGACTAATCGCGAATTCTCCGTACTTTTTTATCATTGAAATGAAGAATTACGACCTTCCAATTGGCTTTATGAAAGTCTCCACAGAGCAAAACAATCTAATGGATTTCGCATTATTGCAAGAATACTGGCAACGTGATGTTTTGATTGAAGCTTTTCAATTAATCCAGCCGTACCTTGTTCAACAAGGAGTTCCGAACCTCTTAATCCAAATCGCAAGTGACCATAAAGACTCTTGTGATTTTGCCAAACGTACTGATTTTTTATATGAATACTCGTATACAATTGAAGATGGAAGCACGGTCCGTCTTTATCAGAAGATTCTTAATCCTGAAAAAGCTAGATTTAGTCCAGATATGTGGAAAGAATATTCCGAACACTTTATCGAAGCCATTTAGATGAAAAAGCACCGACTGGAATCCCAGTCGGTGTTTTTTTCGTTAATTTATTTTCGAAAGAATTTCCAATATGCTGAATAGGGAATAATTGTCGCAAATAGTAGAAAAAATTTGTTAACATACATATCTGCATTGCCTCTAAAATCAAAATGAATAGGTATTGAATCTGGTAAAAACAAGCAAATAATATAAATAACTATTACCATAAAAACAAGCACAAGTATATCTTTCACTGCTCTATTTTTCATTTTTTATCCCCCTTTTAAATAAAATTGGATTGACTCATTTTGCGATACATCATCAAACTCATCACTACTAACCCCATCGATATGATTGGCAGAACATAAATCATTTGAAGATGGAATATCCAATTGAGGAATATTGGAATCATTAAAGAAATGAACCCCACAAGTGCCGTTACAATAACAGGTAGGCTCTGTTTTACAATGATCATTTCGTTATCCCAGTCATAATTTGGATATTTTTTATTAAAAAATATTCCCACTATTGTTATAAAAACAGAATAGCATACAGGTACAAAAACAAGATTAAAGAATTGCATCCTATCCATCTCCATTTTAAAGAGAAAAGTAAGAATCGAAAGCATGTACCCTATAAAGTGCAGTGTAAGCGTCAAAGCTATCTTCGCATTTAGGATGGTCTTTATCTTTACTGGAGAAGTTTGTAATATCCATATATTTCTACCCTCTAAAGAAATTGATGACGCAGCAGGACAACTAAGTGAAAGCATCGAAGCAATAAAAAGAGGAGCAAAAGTAGCAATATATTCTGTTATATTTTCCACCCCTGAACTCTCTTTAATTTGCTCCACAGAATTGAACAATAAAAAGATGCTAAATGCGCACAATAAAACCACTCCAAGTCCTGCGTTTAAGACCGTCATATACGAGCTAAAAAATCTTCCCATTTCCTTTTGATACAAAGCTAAGAACACGGATTTTTGCTGATAAGAAGTGCTCGAACAGACATATTTTGTCTCCCTTCTAGACAACAAGTGCAGTTGACTAAATTTTTTCGAAACAATTTTTATAAAAGCTACAAAAACCACTATAGAAAGAAAGATAAATACACTCATTCCTACCTCGCTCTGTATTTGCTGAACAAAAAGCTGAGAAAGAGGATATAATTGCATGATTTGTTTTGCAAGAATGATTCCTACGCTACTGCCTTTATCTCCAGAATTCATCGCTATTGCTGCAAAAAAGCCGATACCTCTAATAGCTAAAAATGCGAATAGAATGGACATATACTTTTTGTGTTTAAATCTAGACGAAGTAACCACTATCCCAATCCCCATTATAGAGGCGAGACACATCGGAATGAAAGGAACCATAAACATTGAACAAAAATAGAGAACAATAGGGAAAACAGGTTGTCCCTCGTTTTGTATCCAAATTATTCCACCCGGTAACGTAAAAACTATTCCGATTAAGACATTTAATATGTAGATAAACAAGAATTTGCTAGTAATAATATCTGAATTCTTTATAGGTAAGGATAAAAGTATATCCAAATCTCGACTATCTAATAGAATGCTATTGGAATAGAAGATGGTTAAAAAGAGGATTGAATAACTAGAAACTGATACCATATATGCAGGAATTAATTCTCCCTGACCCATCTGCACTAATGTTTCGGCGGTAAGTAAATTATATACTGCAACAAATAGAAACAAAGTCAGTATTCCAAAAAAAGAGATAGCAATGGACGTTTGTTTTTTTCTTCCTCTTTCTTTTATCTCATTAATAGGAATGAGATTATTCATTTGAGCTTTCATTAAAGTCATCATTTTGCTCATAATCTTGTACCTCCATAAAAAATGATTCTAGTGACTGATTCCCTTTAACTTCATTCGTATCCCCGTTACAAATAATCTTTCCATTTTTTATCACAGCAATTTTATTACATAATTTTTCCGCTACATCTAATACGTGAGTAGAAAAGAAGATGGCGCCTCCTTCTGAAACACACTCTTTCATTATTTTTTTTAACTCAAAAGCTGCTTGAGGATCCAATCCGACAAATGGCTCATCTAAAATTAATAATTTTGGTGAATGGACCAATGCAGCAATAATAGCAGTCCTTTGCTTCATCCCATGTGAGTAGGTTGAAATGACTCTAGATAGATTTTGGGTCATATGAAAAACTTCTGCATATTTTTTAATTTTTTCTTCTCTGATTTCTGTTGGAACCTCAAATATATCTGCAATAAAATGGATATATTGAGCACCCGTTAAATGTTCATATAAATCAGGGTTATCTGGAATATAGGCCATCATTTTTTTGCATGCAATTGGATCTTTCTTAATCGAATGTCCTCCAATCATAATTTCTCCGCCATCAAAGTCATGGATGCCGACTACCGCTTTAATCGTCGTCGTTTTACCTGCACCATTCGCTCCAATAAAGCCGTATATATCTCCTGAGTGAATAGATAAAGAAATACCCTCTACTGCTTTCTTTTCCCCATAACTTTTAGTGAACTTTCGGATTTCTAACATATTAATACCTCCTATTGACAAATTGTCAGTTTTAGTTTTAAATTTTACCGATAGCACAATTTCTTACGCTATCGGCACTATAATTTCAATTTAATCGAATAAATTTTTGGCGTTTAGAGTTCTCTCTAAAAAAATTTTATAGGCACTTAAATAATCGTCCAATGATTCTTTGTCACTATATTTTATACTCATATTATTGGAGACAAACACATAAGCTGTCATCAAAAATTCCGCTGTCTCCAAAGGATATTGAACCAAAAAGGATTGCTCTTCTATCCCTTGTTGAATGATTTTTTCAAAATAGATTGTCAATTTTTTGATGAGTTTATGAGATAATTTATCAATCATATAGCGATTTTCTTCTAAATCAACGGTCTTTTGTAATTCAGTCCCCTCGACGGAAATACGTTCTGAAGAAATAATTGTTGCTTCAATAAATCCTCTCACTTTTTCTATTGCAGATTTATCTTTTGAAAATGTAATCTGATAAATATCTTTCAATAATTTTTCCGAATACTGTTCGACAAGACAATATAAGATATCTTCTTTATTTTTAAAGTGATAGTACAATAACCCTCTTGATATATTGACCTTATCCACAATATCTTGGGTAGTTGTATTTGTATACCCTTTTTCCATAAAGAGCTGCATTGCTGCATTCATAATTTCTAAACGGCGCACTTCCGATTCTTTTGCATCTCTCATATCATCCCTCCTAAGGACATCATAACTCTAAACTGACAAACTGTCAATGTCGGTTGTTTATTTTTTTATACAAGAACAAATCCCAAATGAAATAGATGCCTAAGAAAGTTCTTACGGATTCTATAGGAAACCTTCACAGTGCAAAGGTTTCGTAACGTAACAATAAGTTGAGATTCCTTTATTCTCTTACCAACAAATTCAAAGCATTCACACAAATTAGAGCACAAATAAAATAGATGATTACGAAGTAACTTACGGATTCTATAGTAATGGAAATAACGAGTGTAACCGAAATGAATTAGGGCGTCTGTTGATTTTATCAACATGACGCCCTTTGAAGTTCGGTAGGCAAAGAGACCTTGGCTCTTGCCGGTACAGTTATTTCCATTACTATGAAGATATCCTTAAAAGCGCAATCTATTCCTAGGGCCCTATCCCCTTACCAACAAAATCAAAGCATTCACACAAATTAGAGCACAAATAAAATAGATGATTACGAAGTAACTTACGGATTCTATAGTAATGGAAATAACGAGTGTAACCGAAATGAATTAGGGCGTCTGTTGATTTTATCAACATGACGCCCTTTGAAGTTCGGTAGGCAAAGAGACCTTGGCTCTTGCCGGTACAGTTATTTCCATTACTATGAAGATATCCTTAAAAGCACGATCTAATCCTAGGAGCCCTATCCTCTTACCAACAAATTCAAAGCATTTCCACAAAATAAAAAGCACAAACTAAATAGTGATTACGAAGTATCCTAGGGGATTTATAGTAGCAGTAACGTGACTAAGCATTAAAACGAATAAGAGGGCGTAGGATTTTTAATCCATACGTAAATAACTTTATAGATTTAGGCGCAGTAGCTGATTGAATTAAGCTTCATCACTTGTGATTCGCTTAATCCTAATCAGCCTTGCGGAAATCCTTCACAGTGCGAAGGATTTGAAACCATTAAAGAAAAAAAGGATTCACACTGTGAATCCTTTTTTATCTTTGGTCTTACGCCCTCTTTGAGGCTTTAAAGGTGAGAGACTCGAAGAGGCTCGAACCGGTGCAACGTTACCGCTACTATGAAAATCCCCGTAGGGATACGAAGTAATCATCTATGCACTATTTTATTTTGCTTGAAACGCTTCGAAGTCGAATGCTTCGCATTTGATTTTGTCCGGTAAGATGAGCGCGATTAAAATACCGATAATCGCCGGTCCCATCCATCCCAGCGATAAGCTTTGCAGTGGAAGAATTTCCAACGCTTTTACTAATCCTTCTAATTTCAATGCAGAAGCCACACTTGAAACCGTTGAAATAATCGTTGTCAACGCAACTGTTAGCTGCATTCCACTCTTCGAGAATGCCACTTTCTTATTCACTAGTACGAAGAACGCAATCACAACCGTAATTGGATATAAAATCATTAATACTGGAAGTGAGAAGGCAATAATCGTTTGAAGTCCAAGGGTCGCAACGCCAAATCCGATGAATGTAAATACGGTCGCATAGACTTTATAAGAGAAGCGTGGGAATGTTTCTTCGAAGAACTCCCCTACAGATACGATTAATCCTACTGTTGTTGTTAAGCAGGTAATGACTACCATTACCGCTAAGAAGGCTTGCCCAAATGTCCCGAACAAGTCGCGTGAAGCCATGGTTAATACGTAAGACCCTACGTTTAGTGTTGAATCTTGTGCTAGGGCACTTGCCACATTGAAGTGATTTCCAAGGAAAGCAAGGCCGATATACAAAACGCTGAATCCAATCGCTGTTACAAATCCCACACTCATAATCGTTTTCATGTACTCTTTTTTAGAGCTGAAATGGAACTCTTTTAATGTGTTTACGGCAACGACTGAGAAGGCTACGGCAGCTAAAGCATCGAGTGTGTTATATCCCTCAACAAAGCCATTTCCAAAAGCGGTCGATACGGTTAGATTTGTTTGGCCTGCTAATTCTGGTGACGTTTGCCCATATTTAAACGCTCCAACGACCACTAAGATTAAAATTAATCCTGCAAAAATCGGTGTTAAGATTTTACCGATGCTGGATAAGAGTGATGAACGGTTATACGCTAAGAAAAAGGCTACAGCAAAGTAAATCGCTGCGTAAATTAGAAGACCTGAATTAGAATCTGGCAAGAACGGTGCTACCCCGATGTTGTAGGATACCGTTGCTGTACGCGGAATCGCAAAGAAAGGTCCAATGGATAAATATAATACTACTAAAAATGCCAATGAGAAGATTGGATGAATCTTTTCGTCCAATTCTTTTCTGAATCCACCATTAATCACTGTTCCAATTAATAACGTTCCAATCGCAAGTCCCACTCCAGATACGATAAATCCGATGACTGCTGGCCAAAATTGCTCAGCAGATTGATAGCCTAAGCTTGGCGGAAAAATTAAATTACCTGCTCCAAAGAAAAATCCAAATAGAAGCAACCCTGTTAATACACCTTTTTTCATTTGTCCTCCTTCTAAAAAAAGACCCTTCAAATGCCTTTCTTCGCATCCGAAGGGTCCCCTTTTTGTTTTTATTCAATTAAGCTACGGTTGAGCCATTTGGCATTCCTTCTGGTGCAAACACCACTTGAAGAACGCCATCTTTTTCAGCCGAAAGAATCATACCTTGGCTGATTTGTCCACGCATTTTACGTGGTTTCAAGTTCGCAACAATCACGACTTTCTTACCAACGAAAATACTTGGATCTGGGTACCATTCCGCAATCCCTGAAAGGATTTGACGGTGACCTCCAGCATCTCCAGCGTCTAAGCGGAATTGAAGCAATTTGTCTGCTCCTTCTACTGGTCCGCATTCGATAACTTCTGCGACTTTTAATTCAATCTTGTCGAAGTCGTCGTATTTGATACTTTCTTTTTCGCTTGAAAGTTCCACTTCTTCTGGGTTCCAGTCAGTGTTTTCTTCTTCAGCTGGTGCTCCACCCATTTTAGATTGGATGTAAGCCACTTCTTCTTCCACATCTAAACGCGGGAAGATTGGTTGACCTTTTTCAACCACCTTAGTTCCTTCAGGAATCACGCCAAATGTGTGTAATGAAGGGTAATCCATTAACGCGCTGTCCGTAATTCCTAATTGAGCCAAGATTTCTCCTGGAGTTTGCGTTAAGAATGGTTGTAAGGCAACGGCAATGATTCGTAAGCTTTCTGCTAAGTAATTCATTGTACGTGCTAATTCTTCTTGGCGCGCTTCATCTTTCACAGCGGCCCATGGAGTTGTTTCGTCGATATATTTATTCGTACGAGAAACGAATTTCCAGATTGCAGCCAGCGCTACTGAGAATTGCATGTTTTCCATCGCTTCTTCAACTTCCACAATCATCGCTTTTGAAGCATCGACTAATTCTTGGTCAAATGTTGAAACCGGTGCAGTGTATGCAGGGATTGTTCCATCGAAATACTTATTAATCATCGCAACAGTACGGTTTAATAAGTTTCCTAAGTCATTGGCTAAGTCATAGTTAATACGTTCTACGAATGATTCTGGAGTGAAAATTCCGTCAGAACCGAATGGCACTTCACGTAATAAGTAGTAACGAAGTGCATCTAAGCCGTAACGTTCGATTAATGTGTTTGGATCTACGACGTTTCCTTTCGATTTAGACATTTTACCGTCTTTCATCAATAACCAACCATGTGCGAAGATTTTCTTCGGTAATGGTAAATCTAAGGCCATTAACATAATTGGCCAGTAAATCGTATGGAAACGAACGATTTCTTTTCCGATAAAATGCACATCTGCAGGCCAGTAGCGGTTGAATAATGTTTCATCGTCGCTACCATATCCTAGTGCGGTAATGTAGTTTGATAAGGCATCAATCCATACATAAACTACGTGTTTTGGATCGTTTGGTACTGGAATCCCCCAGTCAAATGACGTACGAGAAACCGCTAAGTCTTCCAAACCTGGTTTGATGAAGTTATTAATCATCTCGTTTTTACGTGATTCTGGTTGAATGAAATCTGGATGTTCTTCGTAGTATTGCAATAAGCGATCAGCGTATTTGCTCATTCTAAAGAAGTAAGATTCTTCTTTGACAAGCTCAACTTCGTGCCCACTTGGCGCAACCCCACCAATCATATTTCCTTCAGCATCGCGGTATACTTCGACTAATTGTGTTTCTGTGAAGTACTCTTCGTCGGATACAGAATACCAACCTTCGTATTCACCGAGGTAAATATCGCCATTGTCCACTAATTTTTGGAAAATCTTTTGAACAGCTTTCGTATGGCGTGGTTGAGTCGTACGAATAAAATCATCGTAAGAGATATCTAACTCTTTCCACAAATCTTGAATGCCGAAAATGATTTTATCGACGAATTCAATTTCTGAAACGCCTGCTTCTTTCGCTTTTTCTTGGATTTTTTGTCCGTGTTCATCTGTTCCTGTTAAAAAGTAAGTGTCAAAACCTTGCAATTTTTTGTAGCGGACCATTGCGTCACTGGCTACAGTTGTATAGGCATGACCAATATGTAAATTACCACTCGGATAGTAAATCGGAGTCGTTAAATAGAATGTTTTTTTGTCTTCAGCCATGTTGGGAAGAGCCTCCTTGAAATTCTTTAAACATAGGGTTAGTATACCATACCTATCAAAAAAATACGAGAAGTGAAAACAAAGTGGAGCGCGATTGGGATGTAAATTGTACTTAGATTCAATTTGGGTTTTCTGGAGTTGGGTTTGTGCTGATGATTTCTTAGAATCCTTGCGGATTCTTTTTATAATCGCTGTTACGGGGGCACCGGTGCAAGCCTGTAGTCTTGCACCTTCGAAGCTTCAAACGCGGAGTACGGGACACGTCCCTACTCCGCCTAAGCACAGTGGTTGAATGGGATGAGCTACGCTATATCTAGCTTGCTCATTCCTATTCAACTTTGTGGGGGAAAGAAAACGAAATATTGTAAATACATTAATGTATTTACAGTATTTCTGTCTTTCTCCCTCACATTCGATGCGATTCCCCGTTACTGCGATTATAAAATCCGCAAGCTTCTCCGAAATCTTCTATATAGAAAGGCTTGAAATCCAACTGAATTGAGTTTATTTTTTTCTGCTCCACATTATTTTCTCGTATTTTTTGGGTGGTTGGAAACATTAGAAGGCAAGGAAACTTCAAGAGAGAATAGAAAAAAGAGAAGGGGGAGACCTTCTCTTTGGGTGGAGATAACGGATTTTTTTTATTTCTTCTTACGATTGAGAATCGCGTTTAGGACTACGGCAAGGATGCTGGCCATCACGATTCCGTTCGAGAAGAACATTCGAAATGCAGTTGGGAGGCTATTGAAAAGATTGCTATTATTGAACCCGACTCCTACTGCAATAGACACCGCTGCAATGAGGAAGTTATGCTCATTATTAACGAAATCCACACGAGCGAGCATTTGCATGCCTTGAAGCGATACGAATCCAAACATAACAATCATTGCCCCACCAATGACCGGACTTGGAATGATTTGTGCAAGAGCGCCAAATTTTGGAAGGAGTCCAAGGAGTACAAGAAAGCCTGCTGCGTAATAAATCGGAAGACGTGTTTTAATCCCAGACATTTTCACTAAGCCTACATTTTGAGAGAAGCCTGTATAAGGGAATGTATTAAACACCCCTCCAAGGAGTACTGCTAACCCCTCTGCTCGGTACCCGTTGCGAAGTCGTGTTTCATCGATTGGATCCTTCGTAATATCAGACAAAGCTAGATAGACCCCTGTTGATTCCACCATTGATACCGTCGCAATAATACACATCATCACAATGGAAGAAAATTCAAAAGTTGGAGCTCCAAAATAAAATACGGTAGGAATATGAAGGAGAGGCGCTTGGATCACAGGTGTAAAGTTCACTTGGCCCATTCCAGAAGCAATCAAAGTCCCAATCACTAATCCTAGTAGAATGGAAATGGATTTGAGGAATCCTTTCGTAAAAATATTAACGACTAAAATAATAAAAACTGTAATGAGAGCTAGTGTTAAACTTTCTAGAGTTGGATTCGCTACGTTATTTCCCATATTTCCAATGGCAACCGGAATGAGCGTGAGTCCAATGGTTGTAATCACAGAGCCGGTAACAATGGCAGGAAAATAGTTCGCCAGTTTTGAGAAGATTCCCGAAATTAAAACAACGAAAATCCCCGAGACAATCAGCGCGCCAAACATGGCTCCACTTCCGTGACTCTGTCCTATAATCGTTAATGGAGCAACTGATTGAAACGCCACGCCTAACACGACAGGGAGCCCAATCCCAAAATACTTATTGAGTTGCAACTGAAGAAAAGTGGCTACCCCACACATAAAAATATCTGTTGAGACTAAATATGTCAGTTGCTCGCTATTATAGCCAAGCGCCTGTCCAATCATCATCGGTACTAAAATCGATCCTGAATACATCGCTAGTAAATGTTGAAGTCCCAGCACCATTGCCTTGGAATGCTTTTCCTGCTGCATTATAGGTCAGCCTCCTTAAACACAACTTTTCCGTTTTCAAACCGTTCTAGACGCGCCAGAGAAAAGACTGGAATTCCCGCTTCTTCTAATAACCGTCTTCCATCTTGGAAAGATTTCTCGATGACAATTCCAACCGCTTCGACTTTGGCTCCTGCCTGTTCAACAATCTCGACTAATCCTTTTGCGGCTTGGCCATTCGCTAGAAAATCATCCACGATTAACACTCTGTCCTTCTCTGAAAGGTATTTACTAGCTATCGACACTGTATTGGTCACTTGCTTTGTAAATGAAAACACCTCTGCTGTTAGAATTCCTTCATTCATCGTGATATTTTTGGATTTCTTCGCAAAAATCATTGGAACTTCTAAGGCATCTGCCGTATACAGTGCTGGAGCAATCCCTGATGCTTCAATAGTAACCACTTTTGTAATCCCAGCATTTTTAAACTTTGCCGCAAAAACCTCTCCAATTTCTTTCATCAAGTGTAAATCTACCTGATGCGTTAAAAACGAGTCTACTTTAAGGATATTTTCACCTAACACATAACCATCTTTTAAAATACGAGCTTCTAATGTTTCCATAACTCCTCCTTAAACCTGGGGATTAAAAAACGGACGTTAATAACTTGCTGGATTGAGATAGTTCTTATTTTACAGTTACGGTTCTTATTTTTCAACTGTTTTTAGAATCATTTTTCTATTTTTACGAATATTTACCTTGTTTTTCTCTTTAATGTTCTTTTTGGGTCCTTCTCCAACAAAAAAACGAGCAGAAAACCTGCTCGTTTTACTTCTCTTTAATCGTTTGTAGGTTCGTCTTGTTTAAATGCCCAAAACCGTTGACCCACATAGTTTAGTAATACAAAAAGGCCCATTCCAGCTACTAACGCCAAGTTCCCTTGAAGTTTTTCACCAAGACCTGCAAACAAGTACAACACAAGTGGTTTCGCGATACCATAAGCAATAATATAACAAACCGTGATATTGATGATAAAGCGGATAATCGATTTTTTCGTCGTTTCTTCCACTTTAAACGTAAATTTCTTATTCAAGAAATAACTTAAAACACTTCCACAAACATAATTCATTCCCGAAGAAAACCAGTATCCCAAGTTTAAAATGTTGTAACAAAAGAACATGATGGTCATTCCAAATAGTGTGTTAACAACTCCTACTGCAATAAAGGTTAGAAAGGTCTTGTCGAACACCTTTTTCAATTTTTCTTGCACGTTCTCGCCTCCCAAGTCTCAAGTTCATCCTATTATACAATAAACTGCAAAATAAAACACAACTCATGAAATCATAAGTTGTGCTTTGATAGTTGTTATTAAAGAAAGATTATTCTTCCTCTTCTTCGTCGAAGTCGCTATCAAGGTCTTCGTCATCAATGATAATCAGATCTTCTTCCACACTCACTTCATCTTCTAGGTCTTCATCTGCACCTAGTTCATTTAAGTCAGAACGATATGCATCGATTTCATCTTCTTCGTCATCGTCGTCTAAATCAACATCCATATCATCATCTAAATCATCACTATCAAGATCTTCGTCATCAAGAAGTTCTTCATCTTCTGGATCATCATCATTGTAATCGATAAGATCATCTTCAGTTCCGAACGCATTGACTTTCTTACGTTTCTTACGAGGTTTCTTCACTTCTTCATCTTCCATTGATGTTGCGATTTCTTCATCGATTGAGTCGATTGGATACCAATCACGTAAGCCCCAACGATTATCTCCAAGTGAGATAAAGCTTCCATCAATATTTAAATCTGTGTAAAAACGAGCCATACGAGCTTCTAACGCTTCGTCGCTTAATTCCATATATTCTTGAATTTCTACTAATAATTGGTTGAAATCTAAAACTTCATTCTTCGCTTCTAAAATAGCATGCGCTACTTCGACCATTGATAATTCGTTTTTGTTAATGCCATCGAGTTTCTTTAATTCCAATGGTTACACTTCCTTTCCAGTTCATCTTACACAGTATAGCATAATTTTTTTAGTTTATGCTAGTTTAGCGAGATTTTTTATACATTTTCCTTGATTTGAAGCTGAAAGGTGACTAAAGAGCTCGTAATCAGTTGTTTTTGTTGGAATAATTGGTATTCCAGTACTAGTAACACCATCTCTTCCGTCTCTTCGAGGTGTACTTGTTTGGTTTGAATCTCAAAATGCATTTGTCTCCCTGCGCCTAATTCGTAAATTCCTTTAGTCGCCTTTGTATGATGAAAGTCCATTTGACTACGCACATCTCCTTGACGGTGTAAAGTTACCTGAGGAGTAGCTTCTGAGGTATTCACTTCTATTTTCACGCGCGTATTAGTTTCTTCTTCCACATAGCTTAGTACAAAACCGGAGTCCTTACGAAGACGAGTCGCATCCGCAAACATACGTTGCTTCATCGTTTCCCCGCCTTGACTCAATACCGTTTCAATCGTTAATTTCATCTTCCATCCCCCTCTCAAGCCTATTTCTTCTCTTCTATCCTTTCTGGATTTTTAACGGGCAAGCAAACTCTGCGCTTTATCCCCTATTTCAAAAAGGATTCTAAATTCATAAAACTTTTGATGGCGGAGAATCCTGAGGAACTTTTTGGGAGGGAGAACCTTTCGGATTCTTATGTAGTTGTTTTAACTACCACGTACCCAACCTCATTCTTCTCCATCCAACCTTCTTTGAATTTTTAAAGGGCCAGCAAACTCTATGTTGTATCCATATTTCAAAAGGTTTGTAAATTCAAAAAAGCTTTTGATGGCGGAGAATTTTTCGGATTCTATAGTAGCAGTAATAGGAAAAGCATTAAAACGAATAAGGGGGAGTTAGGAATTTATTTCCTTACTCCCCCTTTGAGGCTTTAAAGGCGAGAGACTTCGGCTCGAGCCGTTGCCCTATTACAGCTACTATGAAGATATCCGAGAAAATTCATAGCCATCAAGTTTATATTTTTAGTATTTCGCTAATTCTTGTTGTAATAGTTGGTTTACAACGCCAGGGTTTGCTTTCCCTTTCGTTTGCTTCATAATCTGCCCAACTAAAAATCCAACAGCGCGGTCTTTCCCATTCTTGAAGTCTTCAATCGACTGTGCATTGTTATTCAACACATCTTGAATAATCGGTAATAACTGAGCTGGATCACTCAATTGAACCATACCGTGTTTTTCAACAATGCCTTTCGCCGTTCCGCCTTCTTCGGCTAATAACAAGAAGACTTTCTTCGCTAATTTCGAACTGATGGTTCCGTCTGCAATTAATTGAATCATTTCTGCTAAGCTTTCTGGCGTTAACTTCAAGTCTTTCAATTCTAATTTCTTGCTGTTCATGTGCGCTGAGATGTCACCCATTAACCAGTTTGAGGCTTGTTTAGGATCGGCACCCGCAGCAACTGTTGCATCGAAGAAATCAGACATTTCTTTCGTTAATGTTAATACCATTGCATCATATTCTGGTAAGCCAAATTCGCTCACGTAACGTTCACGACGTTTGCTTGGCATTTCAGGAATAGACGCACGCACTTCTTCAATCCATTCATTTGAGATTTGGAAGTTTGGTAGATCTGGTTCTGGGAAGTAACGGTAGTCACTTGAACCTTCTTTGACACGCATTAAGATGGTTTGACCAGTCGCATCATCAAAACGACGTGTTTCTTGTAGGATTTCTCCTCCATTACGTAAGACATTCGCTTGACGAACTTCTTCGAACGCTAACCCTTTACGCACGTTGTTAAATGAGTTTAAGTTTTTCAACTCAGTTTTTGTACCGAATTTTTCTTGCCCATAAGGACGAATTGAAATGTTCGCGTCACAACGCATTGAACCTTCTTCCATCTTCACGTCAGAAACACCTGTAAACATAATAATTTGACGAAGTGCTTCAAGGTACGCATACGCTTCTTCAGGAGAACGCATGTCGGCTTCTGATACGATTTCAATCAGTGGAGTTCCTTGACGGTTTAAGTCCACATAAGAGAATCCGTCTGTTCCGTGCGTATTTTTACCCGCATCTTCTTCAAGGTGAACACGTTCAATACGAATACGTTTTGTTTGTCCTTCTACTTCGATATCAATCCAGCCATCATGACCGATTGGGTAATCGAATTGAGAGATTTGGTACGCTTTTGGATTATCAGGGTAGAAATAGTTTTTACGGTCGAATTTTGTATCTTGAGAAATAGTACAGTTCAACGCAAGAGCTGAACGCATCCCGAATTCTAACGCGCGTTTATTTACGACAGGAAGTACCCCTGGATATCCCCAGTCGATGACGTTTGTATTTGTATTTGGTTCCGCACCGAAATGAGCTGGTGATGGAGAGAACATTTTTGAATCAGTTTTTAATTCAACGTGGCACTCTAAACCAATAATTGTTTCAAAGTTCATGTCATTGTTCCTCCTTATAATTGTGGGCGGCGTAAGTAGTAATCATTTGCTTGTTCAAATGCATACGCTGCTTGATAAATAGTTTTTTCTTGGAAGTAATTTCCGATTAATTGAATTCCGACTGGTAGACCTTCGTTTGTGAAGCCAGCAGGAACTGAGATGGCTGGTAAGCCAGCTAAGTTTACAGGAACGGTTAATAAGTCCGCCATGTACATTGCGATTGGGTCATCACTGTGTGCGCCCAATCCGAATGCAGCAGAAGTTGTTACAGGTCCTAAGATTAAATCATAGTTTTCAAATACTTTTGCAAAATCTTGTTTGATTAAAGTACGAACTTGACCCGCTTTCTTGAAGTAAGCATCGTAGTAACCTGAACTTAAACTGAATGTTCCAAGCATGATACGACGTTTTACTTCCATTCCGAATCCTTCAGAACGGCTCTTCACGTATAAATCTTCTAATGTTTCTGCGTCTGTAGAACGGTGACCATAACGGATTCCGTCGAAACGTTGTAAGTTCGAAGAAGCTTCAGATGAAGCGATGATATAGTACGCTGGAATCCCGTATTTAGAGTGAGGTAGGCTCACTTCTTCTACAATAGCGCCCATTTCGCGGTATTGGTCAGCCGCTTTTAATACAGCAGCTTGAACTTCTGGGTCCACGCCTTCAGCAAAATATTCTTTTGGCAACGCGATACGCATGCCTTTAATGTCGCCTGTTAATCCTTTATGGTAGGCTGGCACTTCTTGAGGCACACTTGTTGAATCACGGTGGTCATATCCAGAAATCGCGCTTAATACTAAGGCATTATCTTGAACCGTACGTGTAAATGGTCCGATTTGGTCTAAACTTGACGCAAAGGCAATCAAACCATAACGAGAAATACGACCATAAGTTGGTTTCATCCCAACAATCCCTGTGAAACTTGCAGGTTGGCGAATAGATCCACCTGTATCAGAACCAAGAGATGCCAGTACTTCGCCAGAAGCAACCGCTGCGGCAGAACCACCTGAAGATCCACCAGGCACTTTTGTTAAGTCCCACGGATTTTTTGTTTTCTTGAAGTAAGAAGTTTCAGTTGAACCACCCATGGCAAATTCGTCCATGTTTAGTTTACCAACGTTCACCGCACCTTCAGCTTTTAATAATTCCATAACGTGCGCGTCGTAAATTGGGTTGAAGTCTTCTAACATACGACTTGAAGCAGTTGTTAAAAGGTCGCGAGTCACGATATTGTCTTTAATCCCGATTGGAAGACCTTGAAGAGACGCTTCTTCTCCGTAGCCTTTTTCGTCAGCAGCGGCTGCTTGTTTTAACGCTTCTTCTTCGTTTAATGTCACGAACGCTTCTACTTTAGGTTCTAAAGCATGGATACGCCCGAATGTTTCTTTGGTTAATTCCACAGAAGTAAATTCTTTATTACGAAGACCTTCGTGAAGCTCAACTAATGTTTTGTTTTCAATAATACTCATGCTTCACCCTCCTCGTTTTCACCCATAATTGCAGGCACTTGAATAAATCCATCTTCGCTCGTTTTCACATTACGCATTAATAAGTCGCGGTCTGTTCCTTTTTCAGCAACGTCTTCTCGCATCACATTTACTAATGGATAACCGTGAGTGGTAACAGGCACACCCGTTGTATCTACTTCGTTTAATTGTTCCACCATATCAATGATATCGCTCATTTGTTCTGTAAAATGAAGGATTTCATTGTCGGCAAAAGCTAGCTTTGCAAGTTTGGCAACGTGTCTAACTTCTTTTTCCTCAATGGCCATTTCTTTTCCTCGCTTTCAAAATCATTACTTTTCTATTGTAAACACTTTAAACATTGTTATCAATATTAATCGAATATATGGTAAGTGAACACACCCTGCGTTAAATCTTGCATCAAGAATGCTTCCATTCCATTAATCGAACTAATACGCACTTCTACTGGAGTAGTTTTCGATAAATATTTATTAGCTGCATCGGTTACATGCTGTGCTAAGGCAATAATTTCTGATTCACCATAAAATTGCGTCATAATATCAACGACCATTTTTTTAGCCACATTATCTTGATATTTCACCCGAGCCGTCACTCCTGAGAGATTTGGGAAGAAGTTTTGCACTTCTGTTTTGAAATTCTCAAAAGCTGTTGACTCTTCTGTAGCTGCTTCGTTTACTAGCGGTAACACGGTCACTTTCTGATTTACATTCGTCCAGTTTGTAATTTCAGTTCCTTCTACAGAAGTCGCCTCTAAGACATAAACGCCTCCACCAATATCATCTTTTGAAGTTTGTCTAAAGACACCAAAGACGATTGGCACAGCTTTAAGCGCATCATTTTGACGCAGTCTTGTTAAGATTTGGTTCACGATTGTTTTCGCTTGTTCAATCATGACTTCTTTTGAAATTTCAGTTTCTGCATCACGATCGCCATTTGTATAATAATCAACGCTGTTCATCGCAACCCCGATACTAATCCCACCTAATTCAAAGTTATTTTCCGTTTGAATCATGTAGTCTTGTTCCAAAATCTGCGCTAAATAAAGCGGGGCACGTCCTGTTGGGGATGTGTCTCCATTATCAGCAGGATTGAGTCCTTCTGGATTTTTATCACTTTTACGAGCAATCCATTTAGCCGTTGTATCAGCATCGATAATCTGTCCTTCTCTAAAGAAATATTGATTCGTAGGAAATACATTTCTAGAAAGGTCGATTAAACCTGTCTCAAAGTTTTTCAAATTAAAGCCCGTATTCAAGCTTAAAGTAGCTCCACGGTTTTGGCTCACTTGATATTTCCCATTAGTCATCAAGGCGCGATAAAAATTATTCGACAGTTGATTGGTTGTCGACTGAACCACTTTTGTATTGGCATCATTTTTCGTATTTGTATTTTGGCGATTGGCTTGAGTAATATCTGCACAGGCGGCTAAAGTGAATACACTCATTAACCCTAATAATCCCAAGCGTAATTTATGTTTCATGTGAGTTCCTTTCTATGCAAGAGAATCCAGAAACTGTTGCTCACTCCACACTTCAATCCCTAGCGCATTGGCTTTATCCAACTTGCTTCCGGCTGAATGTCCAGCAATCACAACGTCTGTCTTCTTAGAAACAGAGCCTGTTACTTTTGCTCCAAGCGATTCCAATTTTTCTTTTGCATCTTGTCTTGTTAATTGTTCTAATGTCCCTGTTAAAACGACAGTCTTTCCACTTAGGATATGTCCTGAAGCTTCACTGTCTGCTTTTGTCTTTCCAAGATAGCTCATATTCACTCCACGATCTTGTAATTCTTGGATAAGTTCTTGAACGGATGGTTGTTCAAAATAAGTTTTTACACTATAAGCAATAATATCACCTAAACCATCAATTTCCAACAATTGTTCAATGCTCGCCTCCTGTAAAGCCTTCATATTTCCAAAATGTTGTGCCAGTTCTTTAGCAGCCTTGGTTCCTACATGACGGATACCCAGCCCTGTTAGAAGGCGTTCCAAGGAATTGGCTTTACTCTGTTCAATAGCTTCAAGAATATTTTCTGCACTCTTTTGTTGAATTTTGTCTAATGCTAATAGCTGATCCAAAGTCAATTTGTATAAATCGGCCACATCAAGAACTAGACCTTCTTCAAAGAGTTGCTTAATGATACTTGGCCCAATCCCACTCATATTCATCGCATTCCGTGAAACAAAGTGGCTCATGCCTTCTGTCAGTTGGGCTGGACATTTTGGATTCAAGCAGCGAATCGCTACTTCATCTTCCAAATGCTCTAACTTTTCATGACAGACCGGGCAAGTTGTTGGGAACTCGTACGGCTGACTTGTTGCTGGACGTTTCTCCAAAATCACACGTGTGACTTCTGGGATAATGTCTCCTGCCTTATGAATCACAACGGTGTCTTCCAAGCGAATATCTCTTTCTTTCATCAAATCAATATTATGCAAACTGGCTCTGCGCACCGTTGTTCCCGCTAATTGAACCGGATCCATCACCGCAGTCGGTGTGACTACTCCAGTACGCCCAACCGTCCACTCCACATCGCGAACCACTGTCTGCGCTTCTTCCGCTGGAAATTTATACGCAATGGCCCAACGCGGTGCTTTGACCGTATAGCCAATTTCTTCTTGAGCGGCAAAATCATTGACCTTAATCACCATACCGTCGATTTCGTATGGTAATTCTTGGCGTTTCGCACCAATCGTTTCGATGTAATTCCACACTTCATCAATCGTTTGGCATTTTAATCGCTCAGGATTGGTCACAAAGCCCATCTCTGCCATCTTCTCCAACAACTCTTCTTGGGTTGAAACACCTAGTTCTTCCACACTAGGGCTGCTGTATAAAAAGACGGACAAGTTTCGCTTCGCCGCAATTTTTGGATCGAGCTGGCGGAGGCTTCCTGCCGCAGCATTTCTTGGGTTAGCAAAAACTTCTAGCCCTTCCTCTTCGCGAGACTCATTTAATGCCACGAATGATTTTTTGGGCATATAACATTCCCCACGCACTTCGACATTCCAAGGCTCTTTTAAAGACAAAGGTACTGATTTAATCGTGCGCACATTGCCCGTTACATCTTCACCTGTCGTCCCATCTCCGCGGGTTGCTCCAAGTTGAAGCTGCCCGTTTTGATACGTCAACGCAATAGAAAGTCCATCGATTTTTAGTTCACACACATACTCAATCGCACGGTTCGTTAACTTACGAAGACGCGCATCAAACTCTTCCAAATCTTCTTTTGAGAAAGCATTTGAAAGGCTGAGCATCGGATTGGTGTGCGTGACCTTCTGGAACTGCTCGAGCACTTCTCCCCCCACCCTTTGCGTAGGAGAATCAGCCGTCACAAATTCTGGATGTTCTTTTTCTAAAGCTAGTAATTCATGATACGCCTTATCGTACTCTGCGTCTGTTGCGGTGGGTTTATCTTCCACATAATACTCATGACTCCAACGATTTAATTGTTCTTTAAGCTGTTCAATTCTTTGTTGAATCGTTGTATTCATCTTCATCCTCTATTCTTCGATTTTTTCAATTGGGGCAAAACTTGCAAGGAGTCGTTTAATCCCCATCCCTGCAAAAGCCACGTCAAGTTCTTGACGATCTCCTTCACCGGTAATACGGACTACAGTTCCCGTGCCCCATTTCTTATGAGATACTTTCATACCAACCGTCCATCCATCGGTTGAAGCAGACGTTGGAGTTGGTTTTTCTACACGCTGAATGCTTGCAGAAGAGTGAGGTTTCTTTTGTAAATATCCCTCATTCTTTTGCGCATTAGTATTGCGGTAACGGTCAAATAGTCCCCCACCCGTTGCAGCAGAAGAACTTCTGTTATAACTTGGCTTTTCTGAGTAGAAACTACTTGAATAATAAGAGTCGCTAATCGTTTCTCCTTCTTTTTGAAGAAGTTTGTCATCAATTTCTTGCATAAAACGAGATTCGCGGTAATGTTGCGTTTTTCCATAGAGCAGTCTTGAATACGCACGCGTCATAAAGAGCTTTTTCTCTGCACGTGTGATACCCACATAGGCCAATCGACGCTCCTCTTCTTCATCACCTTCTTGTAAGGTTCTTGCAGAAGGGAAAATTCCGTCTTCCATCCCCACAAGGAAAACGACTGGGAACTCTAACCCTTTTGCCGCATGCAAGGTCATCAATGTAATTTGCGAAGCACTCGTTTCTTCTTCATTTTCCATATCCGTTACTAAGGATAAATCCGTTAAGAATTGAACTAAAACTGATTCCTCTGCTTCAGAATCGAACCGTTTTTCTTCGAATTCTTTGGCTACGGATAGAAATTCGCGCATATTATCGATTCGCGCATCAGCTTCCATGGTGTGCGCCTGTTCAAGAGAGGCAATGTAGCCTGATTTTATCATGACTTCTTCGATTAAATCCGTTAGCGAAACGAACTCCTGCATCTTCGTTAAATCGCTGATGAGCTTCGCAAAATCGGCTAATCCTTTTCCTGCTTTCCCACTAATTCCATTAAGAGTCGTCTCAGCGGAAGCTTCTAAAAGAGAAAAGCCGTGCATTTGAGCAAAGTCTTCTAATTTTTCAATACTCTTTCCACCAATACCGCGTTTTGGTGCATTCACAACACGTCTAAAGCTAAAGTCATCGGTCGGATTCACTAATAAACGTAAATAGGCTAGTAAATCCTTGATTTCCATACGCTCGTAGAATCGTTGGCCCCCGACCATTTTGAAAGGCATATTCGCCTTTAACAAATCTTCTTCAAGGGTCCGTGATTGAGCATTACTACGGTATAAAACTGCAAAATCACTATAATCGTACCCATCAAAATTTACCATCTTTTGAATGGTTCTCATCACATAACGAGACTCTTCATAACCGGAAGCCGCACAATAATAGGTAATCTTGTCCCCTGCTTCATTTTCGGTCCATAACTCTTTTGGTTTACGATTTTGATTATTTTCAATCACTTGATTGGCTGCTTTTAAAATTGTCTTCGTTGAACGATAATTTTGTTCTAGTAAGACCACTTTCGCCTGTGGATAATCGTGTTCAAACGACAAGATATTCTCCATATCGGCTCCACGCCAACCGTAAATGCTTTGATCGGCATCCCCAACCACGCAAATATTTTTGAACTTATCCGCTAGCAGTTGCACCAGTAGATATTGTGCATGGTTTGTATCTTGGTACTCATCCACATGGATATAGTGGAATTTTTGTTGATAATACGCTAAGACATCTGAATGCTCTTTAAACAATTTCACCGTTAACATGATTAAATCATCAAAGTCAACGGTCATATTTTTGCGTTTTTCTGCTTCATATTCGACATAGCACTTCGCGGTTATTTGGTCCATGAAGTTTGCATGTGTCTTTGCGAAGGTTTCCGCATCTTCAAAATTATTTTTAGCATTACTAATACTTGCTAAGATTCCACGCGCATCAAACTTATCCGAATCAATATTCAACTTTTGCATAATGCGT
This sequence comes from Granulicatella sp. HMSC30F09, assembly GCF_001806915.1. Classification (NCBI taxonomy): domain Bacteria; kingdom Bacillati; phylum Bacillota; class Bacilli; order Lactobacillales; family Carnobacteriaceae; genus Granulicatella; species Granulicatella sp. HMSC30F09. The sequence continues at coordinate 139,194 of NZ_KV786436.1, forward strand.
TTCATAGCGGATAGTTGATCCCCAGAATCGATAATCGTAAACGACTTTGCAAGACCGATGCGTTCACAATCTCTTCGTAAAATGCGGACGCACATCGAGTGGAACGTGGAGACCCACATATCGTTAGCTTGTTCGCCCACTAGAGCACTCACACGTTCTTTCATCTCGCTAGCTGCTTTATTCGTAAACGTAATCGCTAGAATATTCCACGGTTGCACTTCTTCCTCGGCTAATATATAAGCCATTCGATGCGTCAACACGCGTGTCTTTCCACTTCCAGCACCCGCCATTACGAGAAGCGGTCCTTGTGTATGCATGACCGCTTCCTTTTGGCGAGGGTTCATTCCCTTAATTAATTCACTTGAATTTTTCACTCACTCTTTCCTTTCCTTGAGGAACTATTTTCCATTAAAGAATAAATCTGAAACTTCAATCTCTCCAAGTAAATCCACACTGGATCTTCCACTTAATCGAATCACTCCTAAGATGTCTGTTTGTCTCTTAGGTGAGGTTTGGAAGAATTCAAAATCCCATTTTGGTTTTAATAATGTTAATAAACTTGCTTTTTCAAGCATGGATTCATAAATCGGCACTAGAATCATTTCTTCCGTAGGTTCTTTGTATTCCACTGGAAGTCCTGTGGCTACTCGTGCGATGATGTCCGATAATCCTTTTCCTAGTTGTGCACTTCCAAATTGTTGTTGGACTAAAGGTAGTTGATTAATCGATTTCACATAAAAAATGCCATTATTTCCCATCAAGACTTGAATCGATAGCACCACTGACCCTGAAAGATAATCCACAACTTTAAAAGCGATTCTCTTCAGCTCTTGAACCCATTCTGGATTCATCCGGCGTGAAGCAATACTATACTTTAATTTTCCAGAGATATATACATCTTCTGTAATTGGTAGAATCGTTACACGATCCTCATAGTCGCGAACAACGGTTAATGAAAAATGGCGTTGAGCTGGCACAAAGGCAGTCAACATACTTGGCCCTACTTCGATTTTTCCCAACACTCGCTCGTCAATATCTTGATCATATAATTCGATAGGTTCTTCGTATCGACTGTTCACTTGATTACTTTCTAGAAAAGCGGGAAGTCCAATACTTTCTAATAAAGTCGGTAACTCTCCAATATGAGTGATGATCCCATAAGGAGCTACATTGATTGCATGTTCTTCTAAAAACAATTTTTCAACCGTACGATTTTGAGAAATTTCGGCCAGCTCCAATGACTGGTAATATCTTGTTTTACTACTTAAGGCCACTAATGTATCTACAGAAACTAAATTCGTCATCAGAAGGAGAGTATCTACTTTCTCAGCAAAATCAAGTAAGGATGCACGGTCATCATAAGAAGACACAATTTCGTATTCTGCCATCGAAATAGCAGCCTCGTTCGATTGATGGTAGCTATATACAACATACCCCATCTTTCTAGCAGCAATTGCAACTGATGCAACTTGCTCGTCTCCCCCAATGATTCCGACAATGGATCCTGGTAATAATTGACTCATGTGTATCCTCTCCTTTTGCATACGTTAAAATTAATTTGATTTCTTAAGAACCTCTTCTCACAGATACAGTCGTTTCTTCGCTTGGCAATTTATCATATTGGTCCAAATGATGTTCTTCAATCATTTGAATCAGCTTTTGTGCATAGGTTGGGTCGGTGGCATATCCTGCATCTTGTAAGGCTTGAGCTGCTTGTTTATAATTTCTAGCCCCTAGCACTTTATGATAGAGCGTTGGATCCCAATCTACCCCATAGGCCAATAGTTGCGCATGAGCTTCTACTGAATCCGCCCAGCTATCATACACGCGGAAACGACCATTAATCGTAATCCATGTTTCATTGACAAATTCCGCTGTCTCAAGCACTACATTCGGTTGCGAGGTCGTCGCTTTTACACCATATAAATTATAATATTTGCTCGCTAATAAGCTCTCGCCCCAATTCGATTCGAGGATGGCCTGAGCCAAACTGACACTTGGCAATACTCCATAATCGCGATACGCTTTTTGTGCAGCTGGAGCAAGCGTCTCTATGAAGGTCTCTCTTGTAGACGTTTCTGCCTTGTGCTGCGGTTTATTTTCAGACAACCATGTGATGGTACCGGCTAAAAGAACACTCGTTACAGCTACGAGGAGAAGCGCCGTCAATTTAGATAATGACTTAAACCACTCTACAAGATGAAACGCGAATTTACTTTTTCTTTTCTTTCTTTTCGCCACAATTTCACCACTTTCTTTATCTTTCAATTTTATCATAAAATACCCTATAAAAAAATGGATACCCCCTTCTTTTAAAGAGAGTATCCGTGATTTTAAACATTAAATTTTTCTGCTGAATCATTTTCTGGAATAAATACATTTTTACCGTATTCTAAATATTTTTGTTGGGCTTTTTCGTCCCTGATCCACTCGAGTAATCCTTGTTTCTTCGTTCCAATTTGTTTATGCGTAATCCCCACAATTCGAATTTCAATAATATCTTGATAACTCCAACTTCCATAATTCGTCGCAATGCGTAAGATGGTCACATTCTCTTTGAATTTTCCCTTACTAACAGCCGCTGTCTTCCACTCTACTCGGACATTTTCTTGACGAATCCAATGATTAGCAATTTGAACTTTTAATCTTAAATACTCTGCCACCGGATCAGAAGCCACTTCAGGAAGAACCTCCGCATTTCTGGCAATTTTATGTGCCAGCATCCACTCGTAGTCCGTAAATAGCATTGAAATCTTCTGCATATTTTCAGATTTCAATCCTCTCTCTCCATTCTTCCATCTTGTCCAACTTTGCCCACTAATACCTAATTCTTGTGTGTAAAATGCTTTTTCTGAGAGATATCTTTCTCGAATGGCATTTACAACAATTAATACAAATGCTTCATGCATCTTCATCACCTCTTAACACTATAATACACCTATTAGGTTCATTTTTCAAATTTTTGTCATTTTTCACTATCGTATATTATAATAACGGTATCTTTAAAGAGAGGTGAGAGCGTGTCCCAAACTTCAAAAAATCCATTTCATATCGGACTACGTACTTTAAAAACCGCTATATCTGTATTTCTTTGCGTTGTGCTATTTAGAGTATTACATCGTGGTTCTCCGATGCTGGCTGCACTGTCCGCCATCTTTAGCCTAAGAACCGACCACGAACAAACCTTTAAATTTGCGCTTTCTCGTTTTGTAGGTAACACTACAGGTGGGGTGGTCGCTATTCTGCTGTTCCAATTAAGAGCAATTCTTCCGTACCAAGAATATACGGATTTATTACTAGCACCGATTGGAATTATCTTAATCATTTTATTTTGTAATCAATTCAATAAAACCGGCGTTATTAATTCATGTTCAACCTTCCTAGTCATTTTCTTTAATGTGGAGGCAGGACAAAATACCGCCTATGCGATTCAAAGAATTTTGGATACCCTCATCGGCGCGTTGATTGCTATCGGAGTGAACCATCTTCTTCCAAACCCACACTTGAAAACTGAAGAAAAAGCATAAACGAAAAAGCTACGTTAGGAAATCCTAACGTAGCTTTTTTATTTTAGCGATCCCCACCACGATAGCTATTGGCATTCGTAAAGAACACTTTTTCAATCACATCGATCGGTTTGGATAATAATATTTCTTTTGTTTTGAGCGATTGTACTCGTAGTGTTGGTTTTCCGTCTACTAAAGAAATCATCACCAAATTCCCTTGATTTAAGTATGGAAGTGGAGCATATGGATCTGTTTCAATCGTTTGACTAAGTTCTAATTGATGATTGGCACCAATTTTGTATAGAGTCAATTTATTATTCTTTCGTTCACTTGGCTCTTGATATCCTGGACTTTGAGACAATTCTTTCGATTTTTCAGTAGAGATTAAATACACTTGATCCTCCACTACATATACACTTGTGTTTTCAAAAGCCATCGTCTCAGTCGATTCAATCTCATTGAATTGTTTCTTCTTCGCATCAAAAGTTATCCAATGGAATTGGTTTTCTTTCGAATAAGAAGACCCCATGATGAGTCTTTGCGGATCATAGACTTTCTCGCTTGAAGCGACTCTCCAGTGGAATTCTTGTAGATTTCCTGGTAAATTGACTTTTTCCAATTTAGAAGGAGTCCCCGTCTTCAAGTCAATCGAAAACGTTAATAGATAATGCTCTCTATCAGCATCGCTCCATTGCATAACTGCGTATAAAGTATCCCCATCTCTGTAGAAGGTAGGAGTTTCAATATACGTACGGTCCCCTCGGATTTCTTTTGGAATGGATACCGTATTGGAAACCAACTCTTTCGTCTCGGTATTCATCAATGTATACCCAATCACTGGATCAGAATTCGTCTGATACACATTGAATTGTGATCCGTAATAGAGTTTATATCCTTTGAAAGTGATAGAAGTTCCGTAATGGGGTCTATCAAGTACTGAAAAATCTTTCATTTGATTTCGTAAACTGTACGAGTAGAGATGATCTCCAAAACCAATTCGCTTCACTTCTCCGTCTAAAAGTGCGTGAGTAGCACCATTATGATCGGTAATATCTTGTGTATAGGGCGTAAACTGAAACGTCGCTCCTTCAACGAGTTTTTTCTCTTCTTGTGATAACTGCAGAGAGACAGGAGCAGATTTGACATCTTTATAGACTGCAAATCCTACACTACTAAGGAACATGAGACCACCGAGCGCAAAGATGACTGTTGCAAATTTTCTTGATTTCATTGTCCAAACCTCCTTATACGCTGACCTTATGATTTAATAAATAATCACTGAGTAATAAATTGCCGATAATCCACACGATTATTCCCGTTCCTAAATAGAGAATGGTTTCTGACCCGATGAAATAGAAACTCCATTGGTAACGAGAGACGGTTCCTACATAAATGATAAGGAGTAAGATATATCCGATGATACTCATTAATTTCGTTGTTGTGGATTTTTTTTCAACTCCCACCACTAATAAGGTGATTTGGAAGATGGTTACGATAGCCGCTATCCCAAATAGAAAGAAGAAGAAAAATTGAGTCGCATATTTCGGAACAACCGTCTGCATAGCAATGGAATTCGTCACAAGAGACCATGGTGTCACATGATAGGAATCAAGACTCGGAATAAATAGTTTTGAAAGAGTGTAATTTAAGAATACTCCTATCACTTGAACACCTTGTAGGAAGAACGTGATGATCAGCATTGTTAGTAACTTCGATAAGTACACACTAAAGCGGGACCCTGGCAACATCAATAATCGGTAAATGAAGGAACCCTTTGTACTCCACTCTTTCGACCAAATCATCGCACTATAGACAAGAATGGCCACTCCTGCAAAAAATACAGGTAATCCAATATTGATTTCTACGAGAACTACTCGAAGAATTTCTTGTTTTTCAGTTAAAATTCTCATTCCACTCAGCAGCCCAGAAGTTACTATCGTAAAAAACTGAAGACCGACTTGAATCAATACTTGAAGCAGTGCCGTAACGAGAATAAATCCTTTGGCCTGCCCTAAATTATAAAGCGTTAGTTGAATGACTTTTCTCATTGTAAGTATACCTCCCTCATCACATCTACGATAGACTTTCCTTCTTCTTCACGAACTTGTTCTGGATAAAATTCTTTAACGATTTTTCCTCCATCTAGCAAGAGCGCCTTGTCTACAATGTACTCAATATCATTAATTTCATGTGTTGTAATTAGTACGCCACGTCCGTCTAATAAATCACTCGTAAACACGCGTGCAATCTCTTCACGTGTAAAGACGTCAATTCCGGAGAATGGTTCGTCCATCAAAATATAATCTGTGTCAAGTCCCATTCCAAGCAGTAAATTCAACTTAGCTACATTCCCTTTCGAAAGAGACCTCACTTCGTCTTTTAAGTTCAATCGGAAGAACTTCAATAAATGTTTTTCTTTCGCACGATTCCAGTTTGGATAGAAGGTACGCATAAAATCAATCGCTTCATCTACCGTTTGATTTGGAGAGATAATAGAACTATCCGTAATGTAGCTGACTTTCTCAGCAAACACCTTACGCACTGGCATATCATCAATCACGATTTCGCCTTTGTCATAAGGGAGTAAGCCCGCAATAGAATTCATAATGGTTGTTTTCCCAATCCCATTCACACCGATGAGCGCTGTGACTTCCCCTTTTTTCGCGTTAAACGAAATATCATCTAACACTTGTTTTTTTCCAAATTTCTTACTTAAATTTTGTACCGTTAACATTTAGAACTCTCCTTCCTATCACAATTTCTGACTCAGATGGTCGATAATCTCTTTTTGAGAGAGATGAAGCGGAGCAATCGCATCGACAAAACTCGTAATAGCTTCTTCCAACATTTCTTCTTTTAGCTGTTCGATTCTATCCTCATCTTCTGTCACTCTACTCATTACATTATTTCCCGTTGTCACAAGACCGATAGCCTCCATTTCATGAAATGCCCTTTGAACCGTATTCGGATTCACTTGCATCACCTGAGCCAGTTCTCGTCTACTTGGCATTTCTTGTCCGGGTTTTAGCCGTTTGGATACTATTTCCGCCTTGAAATACGCGACAATTTGCTCGTAAACCGGACTTCTTTTATCAAATACAATCATCGGCTTCTCCTTTCTTTCGATTGTATCAGTGTATTAATCGAATAATACACTTTCTTTTAACTGTATTATGCGCTTAGTACACTCATTTGTCAATAGCGTTTTCAAAAATATTTTTAGAAAATAAAAAAGACGACCCATTTGAGTCGTCTTTAACATTATTGTAAATTTAATTTCACCATTTCTTGCAAGATTAAGTTCGCCATCTCGGCTGCTCCAGTATCATTTGGATGAATTTCATCCTCGAAGAGCAACTCTTTCGTGCGTCCTTTCGCATAAGTTCCCCAGTCGATTAAATGCACATTTGGATACCGTTCAGCGGCTGCTTTCAGCTGATCGTTTACTTCTTTTGCCCATTTAATTTCATATCCTGCCGTTACTAAGAAAATGTCACGGTTGCCTGCTGCTTGAATGAGAGAATCGATTTGCGCACTTGCAAAGGCTCCGTTTGAACCAAGTACAAATACGACCGTTTGAGATAATCTTCCTTGTTGCACTAGTTTTTGAACGACAGGAGTACTGTAATACAATTGACGTCCCACTTCACCGTCCACATAAGCATTTGGAAAGACTTCTCTTAATTTATTGGCAGAAGCTAATAAGACGGAATCTCCTACAAAAGTAATTGGCGTTTGTCGAACTTGTTGTTCTATATTGGCCTTTACTTCCGAATTTACGGTTGTGACAGCTTCCGTAGTAGGTTCCACAGTTGTTTCTTGAAGCAATTCCTGATTTTTGCGAATTTTTTCTTCTACTTCATGAACCACACTGGTTTGGTCTTTTTCCTGCGCAAATCCAATTCCTGCTAATCCCGCAAAGACCAGATACACTAATGAAAAAGCAATTCCGAAGTGTTTCAAGCCTTTTGGAAGGTTGGATTTCATATACGCCGTTAACCGGTACGGACTATGCGCTTGTCCAATCGGAAGCAGAATCCGTTCTTTTTCAAATAATTGATAAGTGATTTCAGCTAGTACAATTATCGTGATCCATTGAATCAAAACATTCAACCAGTAATCTTCAACCCCCCGTAAAAAGGATGGCAAGATTAAGTGAATTGGATAAAACCATAAGTAATAAGAGTAACTTCTTTTTCCAAAGAAAGTAAAGCCTTTAAAACTAATGATATAGTGAAGCCATACGCCTTCACGAATGGCAAATGAAACCAGTAATGTCATGACAATGGAAGACACTAGCATGATCATGTAATACACTTCCGCTTGCATCCCATTGAAGGTCACGAGCATCCAAATGAGCGCCCCCATACTAATGATGCTGGCAATATTCAAGTTCCCCTTATTCGAATGGTCTTCTGGGATTAAGAGTTTTCCTTCATGAATATAGCTTAGTGAAGCACCTAAAGTGAATGAGAACAGTCGAGTTGACACAAGATAGTACACATGCGATGGATCTTGTTCCCACCAATATAAAGCTGCCATCCCCACTGCTGAAGCAATCGTTAGAAATGCTAACAGTGCGAACTCTTGCATCCGCAGAAAGTTCATCTTCTTCATCCATTTTCTCAGCAAGAATCCAACAATTAATAATTGGACATATAACGAAACGTACCAAAGATGGACAAAAGGACTCGGATTAGCAGACTGTACAAAATAAGATTGTTGACTAAAGATTTGATAATCGTTATTGACAAAGAACAGTGCGGATAGCGCCATTCCTCTAATATTGGATAACATTTGCGGTGCGATTAAAAAAAGCGTAGCAACGGTCGTGATAATCATAAAGAGCATCGGGAAAAACATTCTTTTTAGACTCTTCCACGAGAATCTCTCTTGATAATCTTCGGCAAAAGTCTTCTTATTCTGTCTAAAGGTTAAATAGCCCCCAACTACAAGAAAACCATTTACCGCCAAAAAGCCCCCAGGCAATAAATGTTGAAAATAATAATATAAAATAATTGCAAGTATAAAAAAACCTTTCAAGCCATCTAAAGCTGCGCTCCTCTTCCGTTTTTGTTTTTCAGGAGGATGTGGATGCGCATTTGACTTAGAAAGTCCCGTTTGATAATTTGAAGTCTCCATTGAAATTCTCCATTCATTCTATTCGTCATCATTATATCCCAAAACGGCTACATTTGGATACTATAAACTTTACATTTTAATTACTTTTGAGAAAATCATTTCCAATTGTTTCTGTGGGGAAAACAGAGTTAAAATTTGTCTCTAAAATCAAAAAAACTAGGCAAAAAATGCCTAGTTTTTTCATTGAACCTCTTAATGTTCTGAAGCACCACTTGTAGCATCTACTGCTTGTGCTTGAGCTGGAGCTGAATGCCCGCTATCTGAAGCACCACTTGTCGCATCTGCTGCTGGAGCTGGAGCTGAGTGTCCGCTGTTTGAAGCGCCGCTTGTTGCGTCAGCTACAGGAGCTGCCCCATTTGCGCTGACTAAACGTTGGCCAGTTGTTTGTAAGTACCAATCTAACCATGGTTTGAAGTCAAATACGATTTCGTTAATTCCAGCGTAAGAACCATCAGGATAGTACATTGCTTGATAGTTGTGTACGTTGATGATTTCTGGTGGAGTGTTCGGAACGATTGTACGGAAGTAATCCACGTTTCCTGCACGTAAGTTCGCAATGAGGTATTCCACATTTTTGAAGGTACGTGGTGGGTGAACAGTTCCTAAACGGTTACCAGATTGAGATGGCACACGTGGAGCCAACATTTTGTTTGCTGGTTTGTTGAAGTTATAGTACAAGAATTGGTTGTTGTCATCGGCATATGTTACTTCAAATGGTAAAGCTTTTAAGAACATATCGATTTGGTCAACGGTTAATAAACCGTGGTCTAAGCGAACATAGTCGTTTCCTTGAGCCGCTCCAACGATTTCACTTGCTTTTTCAACCCATTCTGGATCATCAGGATCTACGCCTTGAACTGTTGTAGAAATTGGGTTTGTGCAGTCTAAATCTTCTGGAGGAGTTGGTAATGGTTTGCGTAACACTTTTACAACCTCCACATATTTCACGAAGTTTTCTAAGCATGAACGTAAGAACGCAACAGTTCCTTCGCTCTTAATATTTCCTTCTTCGTCAAACGCTTCTTTTGCTTTTCCTAATAGGAATTCGTTCCCTGGCAATACATATGCGTTTACCCCTGGAGCGTCCAAGATTTTACGTAAATGCACTTGCGCACGAGAAGTTCCTTGATCATAGTGAGAAGCTCCCATAATCATTACAGGTTTGTTTTCGAATGGGTGTAAGTTGAATGACATCCATTCTAATGTACTCTTCAACGCAGCTGTAATGGTGTGGTTGTGTTCAGGTGTTGCGATAATCACACCATCTGCACGGATTAATTTGTTGTACATGTATTGTACTGGGAAGCTCTTAGATTGATCTTCGTCTTGGTTGAACATTGGAATATCTTTAATTTCTAAGATTTCAAACTCGAATAAGTCACCGAATTTCTTTTCGATAAATTGTAATAATAAACGGTTATGCGAAAATTCCGCATTTGATCCTACGATACCAATAATTTTCATACTTTACTGTCACTCCTTATTTTTTAGAACTGTCCCATGAGAAGTTTTTCGCTTCTTTTGCACGAGCTTCGTTGGCACGAACTAATTGTCCTGTAATTTCAATGAATAATAAGTAATCTGCGAAAATCTTTTCTAATTTTTCAACAGTTGCTGCATCTTTTAAGTTGCCTTCTTCGTCAAATGCTTGTAAGGCGTGACCTAATAAGAATTCATCACTTGGTAAAACGCGTGCTTTAATTTCTGGTGCGTCTAAGATTTGACGTAATTGACTTTGTGCACGTGAAGATCCGAGTGTTCCGTAAGATGCCCCTGTAATCATGACAGGTTTGTTTAATAATGGATAGATACCATAAGATAACCATGCTAAAGCGTTCATTAATACAGCTGGGCATGAGTGATCATATTCTGGTGTACTAATGATGACTCCATCTGCTGCAGCAATTTTATCTGCAATTACTTGTGCTTCTTGTGGCACTACTTTTGGAGTTGGTTTGTTGAACATTGGTAAGTCTTTAATTTCGACAAGTTCAATTTCCGCCTGTTCTGAAAAATGTTTTTGAATGTATTGTAATAGTTGACGGTTTGTTGATTTTTTTGAGTTTGTTCCGACTAAACCGATTAATTTAACCATTTGAGTACTTCCTTTCGAGTAATTGAATCTTTGAAGCGAGTCCTGATGTGTAGAAAATACGATCATCGTCTAAAATCAACACAGCTTCGATGTTAGGGTTTTGTTCCACTTCGAATAAGATTTCATGTGCTTTTTTTCCAAAGAGTCTTGTTGTCCATATCTCACAGTCAACCGAACGTTTCGATACAATCGTCAGACTAGCAACATCTGTTTCTGCTGGGTATCCTGTATTAGGATCCAAAATATGATGGTATTTCTTCCCATCCACTTCAAGTACCCGCTCGTAGACACCTGATGTGACAATCGACTCCTCTTGAATCGGAAGAAGCGCCACATTTTCTCCACGCAGGAGTTTAGGATTTTGAATCCCAATCCACCAATTCCCATCTTCATGATGAATAGCAGGGCCTAGCGTGAGAACATTCCCACCAAGGTTAATGAGCGCAGAGGTCACTCCAAGCTCTTTCAGCTGTTGCATCACTAAGTCAGCAATGTATCCTTTGGCAATACAGCCAAGGTCGATTCGCATTCCTTCTTCCAACAGAAAAATCGTTTGACTGGCTTCATCCAATTCGACTTTCGTTGCATCGGTCAGTTGCAGTTTGGCTTTAATTTCCTCATCCGTTGGTACTCTTGCATCACTAAAGCCCACGCGCCATGTTTGAACAACTGGACCAATCAAGATATTCATCCGACTTCCTGCAGCTAGACTATTCTCCAGCCCCAATTTCACCAAATGAAAAATCTCTGGATGAACAGCGACTGCATGTTTCCCAGCTGCCAAGTTTACAGCCATCAGTTCTGAAGTTGGGTCATTCGCGCTAAAACGATGCTCATATCGCTTCAATTGCTCGAAAACTTCAGCCACTAAACGCTCGCCTTCTGGATACGCAATTTTCAATTCGATGACGGTTCCCATCAATCGAATGGTACCTGTATGATACTGTTCCAAAACTGCCACTTCTCCTATTTGAAATATGTGAAAAAAAGCACAGAAACGCCTACACAAAAGCGTTTTCGACTCCTTAGTTTGAATGTAACACAGTAGAAATCAAATTTCAAGAACGCTGGTCTAAAATAAGTCATAAAAATATGCATAAGAAAACGATTCCTATGCATACAATCCTTATTTATTAAATTTTAATTACGGAACTGATTAGGAATGACTAATCCGCAGAGTGTAATGAGCACTGCCAAACTTTCCCCAATCGGAAAAATAGTTGCTGAACAAACAAGCCCGATTACTTTAAACAAAACATCCCACTTGATCCACCTGCTACGCTTTGCACTCATTTCATGAAATTCTTCAGATGGATTCACCTCAGAAATACTTCTAAAGAACACTAATGTTGCTGCCGTAATGAGTAAAACGATGATTCCATAAAACACCTGCACGGTCGCATTATAATAATCCATCGCAATCAAACTTTTTACTAAGTTTGCTAAAGTTCACTGAGTCGAGGGACGAAAAAAGCACCCTACTTTTATAGTTAAAAGCACCACAAAGCCGAATCCTGCTCTTCATGAGAAGCAATAAAACTGATCACTAAGTTTGGTGAAGCTCACTAAGTCGAGGGACGAAAAAAAAGCCCCCTCTTTAATAAGCACTAAAAAGCCGAAGCCGGTCCTCTTCCTGAGAAGCAAGAAACTTAATATGAGCATGTATAAAGTTCCAGTTTTCTAGAGGGACTACAGAAAAAGCCCTTTGGATTCTATAATAACAACAATAGCGACCAGTAACCGATGCGAATTAGATTCTCTTGAAAATTGATTTTCTAGAGAATCTTTGAGGCTCGGTAGGATTGAGACCTTGGCTCAATACACTCCGAAGCCCTTCTCTCACTGAGAAGCAATAAAACTTATTACTGAGTTTGGTAAATTTCACTGAGTCGAGGGACTCCCATTAAATCTTTTTAACAAACTCAGATTTAAGTTTCATTGCGCCGAAACCATCTATCTTACAATCGATATTATGATTGCCTTCCACGATGCGAATATTCTTCACACGTGTTCCTTGCTTAATATCTTTCGGAGCGCCTTTTACTTTCAAGTCTTTGATGACTGTTACAGTATCGCCATCTTGTAATTTATTTCCGTTTGCATCGATCGCTACAGGACCTTCTTCAACTTCTGATCCTGGTTCCCACTCATACGCACACTCAGGGCATACTAATAATACACCATCTTCACATGTGTATTCTGAACCACATTTAGGGCAATTTGGTAATGACATTTACATTCCTTCTTTCTATTCAAAATTCATCTTAACGACGTTTACGAATCATATCTAACGGTTTTACTGGTTCCGTTACTTTCATTTTACAAATCATCATGGCATGAGGGGCCGCTTCGATTTCTTCCCCATTTTCATCCCACAACTGAGTTAACACTTCTTCGTGATGACGCATTCCAGGTCCGTAGAACTCGATTTGGTCTCCGACTTTGAAATTGTTTCGTTGTTGAACGGTAGCCATCTGTGTTTCTGGATCATATTCCAATACTTGTCCAACGAACGCATATTGAGGAATTTGACGGCGTGGGCCAAATAATTGCTCATGTTCGGTTGGAACTTGGTAATAGAACCCAGTTGCTAATTCACGTTGGGCTGCTTTCCATAACTCGTCAATCCATTCTTGTTTACATACATAGTTGTCTGGATCTTCGCAGTAAGAATCCACCGCTGCACGGTAAACATTTGAAACCGTAGAAACATAGTGAATGGACTTCATACGACCTTCAATCTTCAAACTATCTACACCAGCTTCAATTAAATCTGGTAGGTTCTGAATCATCGCTAGGTCAACGGCACTCATAGAGAATTTCTCTTCGATTCCTTCTTCACCCGCACCAACCATATTCTTTTCACCAGCAAATGGCATATCAAACAGACCGTATTTCCAACGACAAGATTGCGCACATCCACCACGGTTCGCATCACGATGTACCATGTGGTTAGATAATACACAACGTCCTGAATAAGAAATACACATTGCACCGTGGATGAATGCTTCAATTTCGACATCCACTTTTTCTTGCATTTCTTTGATTTCTTCCATTGAAACTTCACGCGCTAATACGACACGTTCTAATCCTTCGTCTTTCCAGAAGTTGAGCGTTTCATAGTTAGCTGCTGAAGATTGTGTTGATAAATGGATAGGTAATCCTGGTGCTTCTGAGGCACAGATATCCATTAAGGCCATGTCACTAATAATGGCTGCATCGATTCCGATGTCACGAACGGTACGGAAGAAATCTCCCGCTCCTTTTTCGTCGCCTTCGTGCGTCACCATGTTGGCTGCGATATATACTTTTGCGTTATGTGCATGGGCAAAATCAACGGCTTCTTTCATTTCCGCAAAGTCGAAGTTCCCTGCACGGCTACGAAGTCCGTACGCTTCCCCACCAAGGAAAACGGCATCTGCTCCGTATAAAATAGCTGTTTTTAATTTTTCAAGAGTACCCGCTGGAGCAAGTACTTCAGGTTTTTTCAATATCTTTCTTCCCATTTGACTCTCTCCTATTTCACATCTTCTGGATTTAATAAGTAAAACCCTGCTTCAAGGCCACGAACTTCTGGATGAAGGGCACGCACTTGTAATTCAAGACTGGCGCTCTTTTCAGTAGTCCATGTTCCTGCTTCGATTTCATTACGAGCATTCACGAATAATTTTGCCACTTCGACAAAGTTTTCCCCTGGAGCGAGTACTCCGTCTAGCTTCCATTGCGGAATCCCCATTTCTGTTAATTCTAACAAATATGGTGCTAATAACACGTCGTTGTTCGCAAAAATATGCGTTCCATTCATATCTTCGTAGATGGAATAGTGAGAATCGTCATCTGCTGGTTCTGACACAAACAGACCACGGCGTTTTTCAACTGATTCTTTTTTCTCAATATAATTGAAATAGTTATTTAAAAGTGGACGTTTTGAATGATGGATACAAGTTGCTCCATAAACAAGAACCTCAATTGGAATTTCTACACCCGCCGCCAAGATTTTCATCTCTTCACGAGGAATTTCGCGCGCAATGACCGCACCAACGGCACCACGTTTTCCCCAGAAGTTGACTTGACGACTACTTGTCACTAGTACGGCTGCATCATAACGGTACGGAATCGAATACTCAGGATTCTTCATAATTTGAACCACTCCTGGATCTCCTACCGCAATGTTATCCGCACCAATTTCCTTTAAAAAGGTTAAGTATTCCGGAACGAGCGCAATCCCTTCATTATGGAAAATCGCGTTTACCGCAACGCTTGCTTTCTTTCCATATCGGTGCGCCAATTCTGTTAATTCTTTTTGTTCCTCACGTGTAAACGACATCGGAAGACGAAGCCCAAATTGGTCTTCCCCGAAATAAATCGTATCCACGCCTGCTTCAAGCAAATCTTTTGCTTGTTGGATTGATTCAACTGTTGCAATCAGCTCTATCATCCAAAGGCCCCCTTTGCTTTCTTTAAAATTTATACTTATCTAGAGTATCACAAAATTTGTGATTTTTCTATTTTAATATAGAAGCTTCTAGTGAAAAATCACTGTTACAACACCTAAAAAAACAAAGCTTCATAATAAAAATGAGATTGCATTCATTCCCTATTTGATTTACGATAATAGTAACAAACAAGAGGAGGGATTCGATGAAAATTGGGATAGATGCTGGCGGAACAAAGACAACAGGAATCTTATATAAACAAACACAAAAAGTAGACGAATATACTGGAGAAATGGGTAATCCGATTGTGAACTTTGATTTAGCAGTTTCTAATGTCATGCAAGTCATAGAGACATTACTGTCTAAAAATCGTCTGTCATACTCTGATATTTCTTCTATCTCTATCGGAATGGCAGGAGCAGGAACGCTTCTTTCGGAATTAAATGCTACTTTCAAACATAAAATACAATGTCGATTTACGGTTGATTCCGACTTGAAAATGAGCCATATCGCAACCTTTAAAAACAATGATGGTAATCTTTTTATTGCAGGAACTGGTTCTTCCCTTCTTTCTCGTCAAAAAGGGCAGTTTGTTCAAAAAGGCGGTTGGGGACATATATTAGGCGACGAAGGCAGTGGTTATTGGCTTGGAAAAGAGATTTTAAAAGCATATATCCATTATATTGATTTTTCAGAGAGTCCTCTAGACTTTATGGAATTAGTACCTACACTTAAAGAGCGTTTTCCTGATCGAAGTTCTATCATTCAAACGGTCTATTCAAAACCAAAAACTGAAGTCGCAAAACTAGCAACCTTGTATACTTCCTTTGAAGGGAATCAATTTTTACAATCGCTTGCGATTCAAGCCGGACGGGATATCGCCAAGACTTTATTATCTTGTAATGAAGATACCGATGTAGTCGTTGCTTTTGAAGGCAGTGTTATTCAAAAAAATGCTTTTGTCTTTAATTCCTTTATCAACGAGATGAAATCCGCCAAAAAAAACGTTCAAGTCGTTTCTTCCAGACCCGCAAACGAAAGTGTCTTTTATCTATAAAAACAAAATCCTATTGCTACGAATCAGCAATAGGATTTTTTGTTTTTATAAGGTAGGATAGGTCAATTGACCTAATATGACACTTTTACTAGCCCCTGTAGCAGAAGGAACATTGGAAGGCCTTTTGTGATACGTTTGGTTTCCAAGAACGACAAACGCAATCGCCTCTTTAGCGTCTGAGGAATAACCGAGCGACTCTTGAGTAGACACTTCAATATCTGGCATTTCTTTTTGAATCAATTCTAGTAAAAAAGAATTATAGGCCCCACCGCCACCAACAATACAATTTTTAAGCTTGTATGCATCTACGAGATACTTTTTATAATGAAACGCAATAGAATAAGCCGTAAACCATGTGAATGTATGGATGATATCATTGGGCTCTTCGCTGTTGTATCGTTCGAGAATGGTTTTCGTAAAATGCTCACCAAACATTTCTCTTCCTGTTGTTTTCGGGATGTCCATTTGAAAATATGGATGGTTTGTTAATTCCGCTGCTAATGAAGGGATGATTTGGCCTTGTCTAGCAAAGAAGCCGCCTTTGTCATATTTTTCTCCATGTAATTGGCGAACTGCTTCATCAATCATCATATTTCCTGGACCCGTATCAAAAGCTATAACTTGCTTATTATCTCCTTTTTTAGGTAGAACGGTCACATTCCCAATCCCACCGATATTTTGCAAAGCTACAGACTCTTGACTTCGGCTATAAAGCAAGTATTCACTATACGGAACGAGAGGAGCTCCTTCCCCTCCGACTGCCATATCCATCACTCTAAAATTAGAAATGACTGTTGTTTTGCATTCATTCGCTATAATAGCAGCCTCTCCAATTTGTAAAGTACTTGGCACATAGTCTGCATAAGCTTTTGGAATATGAAATATCGTTTGCCCATGACTTGCAATAAATGAAAGGTCTTCTAAAGCAACATGGGCATCTTGACATAAACTCTTCACCGCTTCTGCAAAAAGATACCCTAATTCAAAATTCAATGAACAGATTAAATCGACTGGGATACATTCTCTACTACAGCATTTTCTAATTTTATTTCTAAGATTCTCTGGGATTTCATAGGTCTTAAAATGTAATTGTTTAACGGTAGTGGTTTCGTCTTTTCCTGTAATCTCACAGAGCACCGCGTCGACTCCGTCTAAGGATGTTCCTGACATTAAACCAACTGCTAGCATCATTGAACCTCCTTGATAAACTGTCTCGTTCTAACCAGTAAGTCTTTTGTTAAATTAAAGTCTTTTTTAGCGATTCCATAATATAGTAAATCCGTAATCGTTAATAAACTATTTCTAGATGTAATCGACCCTAAACGAATTTCTTTTTCCTCTACAGGTACAAATAATCTTAAGTCAGATAATGTCGACAGTGTTGATTTAAGGTTGTACTTTGTAACACCTACTATTTTTGCTCCAATTTTCTTCGCAACTTTCGCAATAGAATTAATGGATTCCGTTTCTCCACTATAACTCACAACAATAATGACATCGTCTTTATCTAACTGAGCAATACGTGCCATTAAAGTATGTAGATCACGATCATAAATGATGTTCTGATGAATTCGAGTCATTTTATGATAGAAATCTAAGCAAACAATACTGCTTCCTCCGATTCCTAACAGAAAAACAGTTTTTGCACTACTAATTAACTCTATTGCTTTTTCCAATTCATGATAATCTAGCAAGCTGAAGGTTTCTTTTACATTTTGAGATAGCATGTTTTCTGTTTTTTGAAGTAGCGTCATTAAAGAATCATGTGGATTCAAGAATGTCTCAATATCGTCTCCAATTAGGTCGGAGACCTTTTCTTTTGCTAGCTCCACTTTAAAAGCAGGTAACCCTTTATATCCCATTTTTTTAGAAAATCGCACCCATGCTGAAGCAGAGGTTTTCGTTCTTTCCCCGAGCTCTTTTGCATTCGAGTCTAATACAACTTGTCTATTCTTAAAAATAAATTCAGCAATAATTCTCTCTGTTTCGGTAAAAACATCCATTGAACTTTTTATTTTATATAAAACACTCATGTTATACACTCACTTTGTTACTGTAGTTTCTTTAACGCAGCCTTTAAGACATTGGCTCCGTTCATCATACCATAATCTTGAACATTAATCGTATCTACAATAATCACGGGCTCATATTTTTCTTTCAACTCTTTTAATTTAAATCGAACTTGTGGTCCTACTAGTATAATATCTACCGACTTCACTTCTAATTCATTCTTTACTCCACTTAAAGGAGTTGCAAAAATATCAAAAGTTTCATTTTCGATTTCGGATGCCGCAGCCTTCATTTTATTCACTAATAAACTTGTCGACATCCCTGCATTACAAACTAACATGATTGTTTTCATCTTTATCCACTCCTACAAACTTAAATTTTGTCCCATCTTTTATATACTGCAAAAGTCCCTTAGAGGCTTCACATACTTCTCCAATCACATTTACACGCTCGTCAGCTTCTAATGGTCGTCTAACAATTTGCACTTCTCCTTGATAACGACCGTAACGCTCATTATCCATCGTTATAGTACCTATTTCTCTTTGGACGGTATTATAAGGGACAATATCTTGTTTCTTTAGTATTGTTCGGGACTCCACGCAACGAACGACATTCATTGCTACATCTTTTCTATTCGATAAACATCTATCTATATACTCCAAGTCGCTTAGATGCTCAACTTCCAGTGTAATGACACCATTGTCAATATAGTCTTTAATTTTCGCTAATTCTTTATGAGAAGCCTTGATATCTCCAATAAGTACTTCATCTGCAAGCAAATCTTCCAGGCATTCAACAAAACTTGTAAACACGGACTGACTTCGATGAGCTTCCACAGTAGGCAAGCCTTCAAAAACGGGTCCTCTTTTTTTCTCATCTCCTGGAATAAACATCATTACTTTCAAGCCAAAAGTTTTCAGTTTTTTGTTTTTTTGAATAATCCAGTCCTTGTCTAAACCTGTATCTTTGCGAGGATAAAAATTATGGCAAGCGATTAATTTAGTGAAATCTAACCCTTTTTCTAATCCCTTTTGATAAAAATCTTCATCAATAGTACTTGCATTCAACACTACTTCAAACTCATTCGAAAAAGCTTTTATTTCTGAATAATCAAATCCATAATCCACTCGAACGCATTTCACATCCAAACTTTTCAAGAAATCAATCGCTTTTTCCTTTTGAACATTAAATTTACGAAAAGTTTCCGGGGATATATCCACCATTAATTTCATTCCTAAGCGGTTCGTTACTGAAATAAATTTTTTCAATAGTTTTAACTGTTGCTCCGTTTTTTCTTCAGGGATTTGCATAGAAGTAAAGATATATTTTACGTTAAATAGACTGATTTCTTTTAAATATCTTTCGTTTTCTTCTAATGGCGTTGAAAAATAAATGGATGCTCCTAACATGCACATTTCCTCCTATAAAAGAAGACTAATGCAGAAATCTACATCAGTCTTCGCATCATCACATTACGAATATAACAATTCTCCATTTTCTGCTTTTTCTGCTAGATCTTTTTTCTCAATTGTTTTTACAAATGGATAGAAAATAATTGCCATTACAATCCATCCAAGGAGAACATAGATTGCTGGCCAAATTGATGCATTTGTTGCCAAGAATGTTTTAATTGGTGCAGGCATAATCCAAGGAACAGATAATACAGGAGTTGGCAAAATACCAAAACTAGTTAACGTTACTGAGATAATCGCTAACATAACATAACTTAATACGAACGGAATCATTAAGACTGGGTTCATCATGATTGGAATACCAAAAATTAATGGTTCGCCAATATTGAATAAAGTTGCAGGCAATGCAAGAATACCAAGCGCTTTTAGTCGTGGAGATTTTGAGAATGTCATAACTAAGGCTAATGGGAACAACCCTGTCCAAATATAGTTATCCATATAAAGAGAAGTAAATGTATATGGTAGACCTTGGAATGACTGTGTAGCCGCAAAAGCTTCTTGGTTTGCTGCTACCATTTGTTGCCAAATCGTTCCGCCGACACTACTTACAATATTACCACCGTGAATCCCTACTGCCCATAACACGCGGTTAAGTAAGGAGGCTAGGATAACTGCAATTGGAGTATCCCCAATAGACACTAATGGTTCAAATAATTTTTGAATCATTTTTGGAATTTCTACACCACATACATGACCGACAAACCACCAGAAAACTACAACTACAAAACTTGGAATCAATGCAATAAATGCTTGAGATACCATTGGTGGAACATTTTCAGGTAATTTAATGACAATTTTCTTTTGAATAATCAATCGATAAATTTCTACAGAAACAATCCCTACAATAATCGCTGTAAACACGCCAAGAGCTCCTAGGTACTGAGTTGGAACCCCTGTAAATTTAGCAGGATTTGCTCCAGCATCAACAACTACATTTACAGTTTTAGCAGGATTTAATAATAGATAACTTGCTGTAGATAAAACGACAGGTTGAATAATATCCATCTTCATGCCTTTATTTTCGTTATACCATTCGGTTAACCCATAAGAAACCGTCATTACGGTAAATACTCCAATAAATGCTGTACCAATACCCGCTCCAGCAGCTAATGTCTTTCTAAAATCTCCTAAAAAATCTAAATAAGGTTGATATGGGAAGGAAGCAAGAATGAGGAATAATGATCCAATAATCAATAAACTCATAATGCCTAAACCCATCCGTTGCATTACTTGTACATATCTAATTTGTGAAAATCTAATGAGTGGTGGTGCAATTTTTTCTTCTACAAAGCTCGTTAACTTATCCATTTGAACTCATCTCCTATATATATTCTTTCGTTAACACTTTGAACATTAATGCTTTGCTAATAGGATTTGCCTTTAAAGTACTTTTAATCAACTGAGCAGCCTCTTCATCCGACGAAGGGGCTACTTCAAAATACAAATTAATTCCCTCTTTTTTGATAAATTGATAATTCGTACCTGGTATCTCATCAATAATTTTAATAATCTTGTCATGCATTAAAGGACTAACAACAATTACCATACTATCAGTCTTCTTTCTTATAATTTTGAATAAACTCCTTATACCAATAGAAACTATCTTTTTTATATCTTGCATAGCTACCATTTCCGTGATTGTCAGCATCTACATAAATCACTCCATAACGTTTATCCATTTCACAACTACCCGCTGAAACGATATCCACAATCCCCCATGCAATAAACGCTTCAAGAGGGACTCCATCCTCAAGTGCTAATTGAGCTTGCTCGTAATACGACTTCATATACTCAATGCGATAATCATCATGGATTTGATGTTTTTCGGTTAATACATCTCGAGCGCCTAACCCATTTTCAGACACAATCACCGGTTTCCCGTATCGTTCGTAAACTCTATGAAGAGACGTTCTTAATCCTACCGGATCTATTTGCCACCCCCATTCGCTTGCTTTCAAGTATGGATTTTTAGTAGAAACAACTAAGTTTCCAGCGGTTTTGTCTGCTTCATCTACAGTAATTACTGAGGAAGTATAAAACGAAATAGATACAAAATCACATGTATTTTCTTTTAATAATTTTCTATCTTCTTCTGTAATTTGTAGCACTATATTTTTGTTTTTGAAAAATGTTTCTGCGTAATATGGGTACTCACCTTTTGATAAAATATCCATACAGTACCACTGGTTCATTTGTTCTTCAAACACCAATTTCAAATTGTCCTCAGGTTTGCTCGTTAATGGATAATAGCAGAAGCAAGCGATCATGGAACCAAAACGACCTGGTAAGTTCATTTTTCTTGCTAGTTGAATGGTTTTAGCGCTAGCTACAAACTGATGATGTAACGCTTGGAAAACATCTGACAATTGATATCCATTTTCTCCTTTTAATAAACCAACGCCATTATAAGGACTAAAATACCCTGCGTTGATTTCATTAAACGGTAGCCAATATTCGACTAAATGTCCCCACCTCTCAAACACAAAGGCTGCAAAGTGAAGAAAATGGTCAATACATTCTCTTCCTTTCCATCCTCCATATTGCTCTACTAAATAGATAGGCATTGCATAGTGGTTTAATGTTAGAAATATTTTGATTTTTTTCTCTTCTAACAACTGGAACACTTTATCATAATAGGCAACACCTTCTTGGGAAGGTTCTTCTTCAATTCCTTTAGGGAAAAGTCTTGACCAGCTAATCGAAAATCTATATAAGTCTAACCCTAATTCGGCAAAATACTCTATATCCTCTTCTAGGTGTTCAAACCCTTTTGTTCCATTTCTAAAAGGATAGTATTGTTTAGACGCTTCATTTTTAGCTTCTTCTATTTTTTCTCTTGTTAATAATCGAGTTTCTTCTGTGGCATTCGAAGTACGAGGTAAATAGGGTCTACAATCTTGTGTATCTAGGCCTTTTTCCAGAGTAAATCCGCCCTCATATTGACTAGCTGCTGTTGCTCCGCCCCATAATATCTTCATTGTTTTCTCCATTCTGCTTATTTAAGTCTAAATTTAAATTTTTGCCAAGGTTTAATTTCATCTAAAATAAAGTGTTCAATATCCACTACTTTTCCGACAACATTGGTCTTACCTGAATTTTCCATATCCTTCAAGGCGATTTGTAATTCTCCTGCATAATGACCATATTCACTACTTTCAATCAAAATATCGCCCCTCTTAATCTGATTAGGAGCATTAAACACTTCAAATCGATGTTCTTTATACTTCACACGACTTTGAGTAGAGCGGATGAAATAATCATTTTGATCTCCTCTATTGAAATGAAATTCCTCTAATACAATTTTCTTTTCTATCTCAGGAATGCCTTCAACAAGTTCAACATCAAAAGTCACTACATCCAAATCCAGTCCTTCTATGCGAGAAAATTCTTCTTTCGTTGGATAGCAGTTAGAAATGAGAATATCATCCACTAATTCCATTGCAATGTGGTGTTTTATTTGAACCTCTAATGGCAACTCTCGATGCAATTCTAGCGTTGGTAATCCTTCTGTAGTTGGCCAAGGTCCAAACGCCCCTTTATCATGTGAGGTGACAAATGCTGCTGTCTTTAATCCATACTTGTTAAAACGCTTTGTACATTCTTTATAGAAATCTAAGTTTAAACCGGAATAACGATGTGGATAAAAATTGTGACACCCATATAATTTATATTTATTAGGTCTATAATCCATGATGGTATCAATCGTATGAACATTATTGCTCATATTGATTTCGATAATTAAATTTTCTGGATTATAGGTCATAATAGATTCTTCTAATCCCGAAAAGCCGGCATCTAAGCGAATTCCGTCTGCCCCAATTTCTTTGAAAAACGATAGATCCTTATATGAAATATTTAACTCTCCAAATACTCGTGGCGAAACATCTACAATGACTTCAAAACCTAGTTCGTGAGCAAAAGTATTTATTTTGGTAAATTCTTTTTTGATTTCTTCTGCAGGCTTATTCACAGACAATAGACAAGAGAAAACTCTAGAAAAGCCTAAACGACTCGTTTCTTCAAGATAGTTCTTGATTTCTTCTACCGTACTTTTTTCTGGATATATAGATACTCCTAATCTTCTCATTCATTTTCTCCTTAAAATTTAGTATAGAAAAGCCCTGCTACTAGAACAGGGCTCAAAGTTTCATTTTTATTGCTCTTGTTCTTGAGCCAATAATGATTTGTCGTACATTGTAAAGAATGGATAGTAAATTAAAATCGACAATACAATTAATACAACGTTTAATACGATGGCTCTCCAGTCACTACCAGTAGCTAAGAACGCTCCAATAGGTCCAGGAAGAGTCCAAGGTGCACTTGCCACAACTTTATTCACTAATCCAGCAGACATTGCAAACCATGTTACAATCCCATTTGCTAATGGTGCTAAAATAAACGGAATAATTAATTGTGGATTTAATACAATAGGAGTACCGAAGATTAAAGGTTCATTGATATTACATACTGCTGGAATAAATGCTGTCTTACCTAAAGACTTACCATATGCAGATTTAGAACGCCAGATTAATAAAATAGCTAGACCAATCGTAGCCCCAGAACCACCAATCATTACAAACCATTGATAGAATGGTTCAGCCGCAATATTAGGAATTGCAGAGCCGCTTGCGAAAGCTGAAGTATTTTCTTCTAACAATACTAACCATAACGGTCTTGCAAGAGATCCAACGATTGACCAACCGTGAATACCAAACGACCAGAAGAATTGTGATAAGAAAATCACCACAATAACTGAGAAAATGGAATCTGTCGCTTGTACCAGTGGAGCAACGATACTACCTACAATTTTATGAACATCGATACCGATAAACATAGTAACAGTTGAAACAAGTAATAGTACGATAACTGTTGGTGTTAAAGCTTCAAAAGAACGCGCAACTGATGCTGGAACTTGAGGTGGCATTGAAATCTTGAATCCACTCTTTTGAGTGAAACGATAAATTTCAACAGCAATAAAGGCTGATAGAATCCCTATAAACATCCCCGCGGACCCCAAATTACTCATCGGGAGAACAAATCCCGAAGGCAATGAAGATAAATAATTTTTTAAAGGTTCGCTTGAATCTGCTAAAGCTTTTACTTCTGCTGAAGCAGCTGGAATTGCTTTAGGAATAATAGTTAGTAAGTAAGCTAATTCAGCTAGAATCCCCCCGGATAATCCATCTAGATCATAAGAAGATGCTAAAGAAAATCCAATTCCGAAAACTGCGTACAATGTCATAATGTACATTGAAACACGGTAAGGCAATAAGATTTTAGCTTGGTTCGCTTGAATAAATTGTGTAATTCCCCAATCTTTTGGCATTGAGTTTGGAAGAAAGGCAATTACTAAAAACATCGATGCAACAACAATAATTGGTAGAGTTGCAATAATACCATCACGAATCGCTCTTAAATGGCGTTGTTCTGCTAATTTAGCCATCGGTGTCGACAGCTTCGTATCCATAAACTCTGTGATTTTATCAAACATATGATATCCCCACTTTCCTTATTATTATATTTCTAATTCCTCTTTGATTTGTTGAAGTAGTTTTGGTCCTCCTAGAGGAGTGTATCCTTGTGGTTTAATTAATAAACATGGGACACCTGCTTCATCTGCGCTAGCTTTCAATACATCATAACGATGACGAATTTGAGGTGCTACAAGAGAAATTTGATAATCCTCTTTTACTTTTTCTGCAAAAGCTTGTGTACCACATTCATCTACTTGAATATCTAACCCTTCTTTTGTGCCCGCATCTTGCAATGCTTTTGCAACAATAGCACTAGACATTCCCCCTGAACAAACTAATAAAATTTTCATCACTTTCACCTCCACTCATTATAAAATTACTCCGGTCATTACGATAAAATAATAAATAATTCCGATAACGATGCTCCAAATTCCTCCAACCCACCAAAAGGCTTGAGTAATTCCTTTTTTTGAATTCACAAAGAATTGAGAAAATGAAACTGTAAAACCTGCAACGAGCCCTCCACAAATGACAAAAGGCCATTTAAAGTCAATATGAACCAAATCGCAAATTGCCGGAATCACAAACATTGATAATACGATACTAGCGATAATCAGCAGTACGCTCTTATAACCAAACATCGGAATATCATAATCTGTGGTTCCCATTGCCGTTTTATATTGCTTTTTTTGGTCCACATTCTTAACGGTCCATTTTCTGAATTTAACCATCGTTTTCTCCTTACTCTTTATGTTCTAACTTCCAAAGTCTTTCATTCATTCGAATGACGTTTTCTGCTAGAGTTCTAACTTCTATAGAAGTCATTAGGTGATCTTGAGCATGTACAAAAAGTACTGTAACTTCATTTCTTTCACCTGCTGCTTCTTTTTGAATTAAGTCTGTTTGTACTTGATGTGCTTTATTTAAAAATGTATCAGCCTCTTCAAGTAATTTTCTAGCCTCTTCAAAATTTCCTTTTTCAGATTCTTCCATCGCTTCATATACTAAAGCTTTGGCATTTCCACCATTACTGATGATTTCAAAAATAATTAGTTCCATATCTTGCATTAAATATCACCTCCTAATACTTGGATGGCGCGCTTGATATGCCCATTTCCCTTCATTAAAGCTTCTTCGGCAGTCTGCCTATCAACATCCATTATTTCCATAATGAGTGCTTTTTTTACATTATGGCCACTCTCTTCATAAAGCTTCTCTGCCAACTCATCATCTACTCCCGTTAAAGTACGGATCATATTTTTAGAACGAACGACAAGTTTCTTATTCGTTGGTTTTAAGTCAACCATATAATTTTTATACACTTTACCGAGCTTAATCATGACACTCGTTGAAATCATATTGAGAATTAACTTTTGAGCTGTTCCAGCTTTCATTCGTGTAGAGCCCATAATCGCTTCTGCACCTGTAACCGCCTCAATAGGATAATCTGCAAATTTAGAGATTTCTGCATTTTGTACACAAGAGATGGCTCCAGTTAAAGCCCCAATTTCTCTTGCATAACGTAATCCCCCAATCACGTAAGGTGTTCGACCGCTAGCTGCTAAACCAATTACGGTATCATTTTCATTTATTTGATACTGAGATAAATCGCCTCGAGCTAGCTCAAGAGAATCTTCCGCTCCTTCTTGGGCAATAAACATCGCATTATCTCCACCTGCCATAATCCCAACAACTAGACCTTTATCTACTCCATATGTTGGAGGACATTCCGCCGCATCTAATACTCCAAGCCTCCCCGACGTTCCAGCTCCAATATAGAATAGACGTCCACCTTTTTGCATACGATCAACAATCTGGTCTACTAAAGCTGATATTTGGGGAACACTTTTAGAAACAATAGAAGCAACAGTTTGATCTTCATCATTGATTTTTTGAAGGATTTCTTGTGTTGATAAAATATCGATATCTATTGTTCGTTGATTATTTTTTTCAGTATCTAACTTAATTAAATCTGTCATCTTCCCACTTCCTTCTGAAATCATTTTATCATAAAAGCGTTACCATTGAAATAGAATTTTAGAAATTTCTTTATATTTTTAAAAAAATATTTCTTGTAGTATAATATTTTTGGAAACATTATTTCTACGAAAGGAGTTATATATGAAAAACTATTTAACCGTCACCGACAAAAAAATTGAAGCTTTTATTTCAGAGCATTCAGAGATTGTACTCTCTTCTAGCATTCATACATTAGCAGAACATATTGGCGTTTCGCCTTCTTCTATTAGTAAATACATTAAAAAGATTGGATACCGCTCTTATTCTCGTTTCAAAGTAAACCTTGCTCAAAAAAATGCTCAAACAATTGATGAGCAAATCGAAAAAGATGATTCCATCAAAACCATTCAATCCAAATTAATTAGTACGGTCACTCGTTCTTATGAAATGACCTTGGAACTTGTGGATGATATCGTGTTGGATAAAGTCATCGACCTCATGAAAAATGCGCGTAAAATTTATACCTTTGGGGTAGGGGCATCTGGAATGGTCTGCAGTGACCTTTATTTTAAATTAAGCCGGATTGGTAAAAACATCCTGTACCATACCGATTCGCATATTCAATTAGCCAGCCTGGGTAGCGCGACACCGGAGGATCTTGTCATTGGGGTGAGCTATTCGGCCCAAACCAAAGAAGTTACAAGCGCCTTTGAAATTGCAAATTCTAGAGGAATTCCAACCGTTTCGATTACCGCTTTAGGAAACAATCAACTGGATTCCCTCAGCACGTATAGCTTAAAGGTCCCTCGACATGAGAATATTATTCGTTCTGCTGCGATTACCAGCCGAAACGACTCCTTATTCTTAATCGACTTGTTGTATCTTGGACTTCTCCAAAAAGACGACCGCCGTCAAAACGAAATTTTAGAATCCAGTTACCAACTCACTCACCAATTAAGAAAATAAAAAAGAACCATCCTCAGGTGATATGTACCCAGAATCCTGGACATATTAATAATTAAGCTGAACGCATGGATGTTTC
>NZ_KV786437.1:0-33623 GCF_001806915.1 Granulicatella sp. HMSC30F09
TTTTTATTCATAATAGGCTCCTTAGATAATGGCCGTCCTCTCTTCTTATTCTTTAGACCATTATATCCATAAGTCAGATACTTGTGAACCCAAGAACTTAATAATCCATCACTAATTCCTTCTGAAAAAGAAACTTCTGTAAGAGTTTTCCCATTTAAAACCTGTAGAACAAATGTGAATTTTTCTTCTAAAACTCTTTTGCTTAACTTTTTCAGGCGTTTCTGCCCACGTTCCTTGTCGATACAATTCTACTCATTTTATTTTGAATTCAAATGAGTAACGCATAATAAATACCCCCTTTACTGGTTTGTCCAGTAAAGGGGGTACATATCATAACAGGATGGTTCTTTTTCTGTTTGCCTTTTACCGTTCCATGATTTTTCGAACGAATTTGATCTGCTCTTGATTACAAGTTTGTCCCACTTTATTCTTTAAATTCAAATGGAATACATGTCCCTGGGTTTTCTTGTTATTCCCGTACTCTTTAAATACAAAATCAATTTGCTTTTGCTCCAACACTTCTTTCAATCGGTGCGAATGCTTTCGTAGGAAATCCCCATTACTAGTGGCTAAGTATACAGGTGGAAAATCTGGTGTAATGTAACGAACCGGGCTCATTTTCTTAATAGAAGATCCTGTTGGCTTTTCTCCAAGAATATCCGTTAAGAACGTCGTTAATAGCACTCCTCTATGTTCTACTTCCCCTTCCATATCAAAGACTCCGCAATTTAACACGAGCGCCTTTGGAACAAACTTTGGAGACACTGTAATTTTTGGAAACTCTTTTGCATAATCAGAGTTTAATTGAATGGCCGTGTACGCTGTTGCTAAATGTGCTCCTGCAGAGTCTCCTACTAAAAAGAGATTGCTTGGATCAAGGTGGTACTCTTTTGCATTCGTAACAACCCACTCCATAATGCTTCCTACATCTTCTAAAGGAGCTGGAAAAGTATGCTTTGGCGCAAGTCGGTAGCTAGCATTCACCACTGCAAACCCCTGAGCAGCTAAATACATACAATACGGAGCGTATACCTTCTTATCCCCATAAACCCAAGCGCCTCCATGAATATTTAGGAGTACAGGCAATTTGCCTTCCTTGTCTTTTGGACGATAGAGGTCCAGCAGATGCCACTTGTCGCAGGATCCATAAGATAAATTTTCAACAGTCTCTACATTCGTCGGTGGAACCCAACCCAAGTCTCGTTTTAAGTCCCCGATGGTAAATAACGTACGGACAATATGACTCGTAAGTGACATTGCTAAACCTCCTTTCCTTTTAATACTATTCGTCTCCTTCTAAAAATGGTGTTACTAATTTCATCCACTCCAAGGGAAGATAAGTAGATAAATATCCATGATTATACCCCTTTGCCTCATATAGCCTGCAATTAGGATGCATTTGTTGAAATAACTTTGCCGATTCCTTTACGCACTTCATTTCCTTTTCTCCATAAATATAGAGAACCTCTGCTGAACTATCTGAAATCGCTGGTTTCAATTGATAACTGGCCATATACGTTTTATAAATCGTTACTAATGTTTTGATGGGCAATCGTGGCATAACCTCCAAATAGTACCTTTCTAATTCTTCTGGATAAGCCATCTTAGGATACATCTTTCTCATGAGTTTCAATTGCATTTTACATGCAGCCTTACCGAACATCAACTTCCCAAAACCTTTTACAAACAAGATACTCATTTTCGCTAGTTTCGGTTGTGGAATGCAGAGGCTTCCTTCAATAATGGCTTTATCAGCTATATGAGCATCTAACGAAAGTAACTCCATGACAATTTGTCCTCCAAGCGAGACACCACCTAAAGCAAACACATGCCCATCGCATTGGTCTTTTATATACACTAGAATTTCCTGTGCAGATTGCTCAGTAGATACATACTCCTTTTGGTACTCCTCACCATGCCCGTCTAGCACTGGTAAAATCACATGATATTTATCTGACAGAAGACGCGCTTGTCTCAAATAATTCCACCATGAATTTCCTCCACCGTGGATCAATACAATATGAGGATTATGATTATCACCAAATTCATGAAATCTCATCAAAAAGCTCCCTTTCCACTACCGTTTCTATTACTATTGTAACCCAATCGCTCAAAAAACACAGCATTATTATTTCCATCAAAATGAACTCGTATACTGCAATCAAAAAAGGTCGGACTGGATAGTCCGACCTTTAAACATGTCATTAAAAATTATTTTAATGTTACTGAAGCGCCAACTTCTTCTAATTGAGCTTTTAATGCTTCAGCTTCTTCTTTAGCTACGCCTTCTTTTAATACGCCAGGAGCGCCATCAACTAATGCTTTAGCTTCTTTTAATCCTAATCCAGTTGCTTCACGAACAACTTTGATTACTTTAATTTTTTGGTCTCCAGCAGAAGTTAATTCTACAGTGAAGTCAGTTTTTTCTTCTGCAGCTTCACCAGCGCCACCTGCTACTACAGCTACAGGAGCTGCTGCTGTTACGCCAAATTCTTCTTCGATAGCTTTTACTAAGTCGTTTAATTCTAATACAGTTGCTTCTTTAATGTCAGCAATGATTTGTTCAATGTTTAATGCCATTTTTAATTTCCTCCATTTTTTGGTTGTTTTAATAATTTTTGTTTTGTGTTTTTAAAGTTAGCTAGCTCGCTTTATTAAGCTGCTGCGCCATCTTTTTGATCTGCAACGGCTTTGATTGCCAATGCAGTGTTTCGAACTGGTGCTTGTAATACTGATAATAGCATTGAAAGTAACCCTTCGCGGCTTGGTAGTTTTGCAAGAGCTTCGATTTCTTCTTTTGAAGAAACTTTACCCTCAACCACACCTGCTTTAATTTCTAAAGCTTCAACTTTTTTAGCAAAGTCAGCTAAGATTTTAGCAGGAGCTACTACATCTTCGTTACTGAAAGCTACAGCTGATGGTCCTTTGAAAACGTCATCCATTCCTTCTAAACCAGCTTCTTTAGCTGCACGTGATAAAATGCTGTTTTTAACAACGGCAAATTGTACACCTGCTTTACGTAATTCTGAACGTAGATTTGTAGCTTGTTCTACAGTAATTCCTAAATAGTCAACAACAACAACTGATGATGCGTTTTTGAACTGTTCAGCAACTTCTGCAACTTGTTGTGCTTTTTTAGCAATGATTGCTTCACTCATCTTCGTTTTTCACCTCCTGAAATTTAGGTAGGGCATAAAAAAATCTCTATGCCCACAAAGACACAGAGAAATAAGATCAACTTGTTCTCCCTCGGTAGGATATTAAGGCTAGCGCCCCCTACTGTCTTCGGTCGCATTCAACTTTTATTAGTTTACACGATTGACTCTTCATTGTCAACAAAAAACACTAATAAAAAATGAACCAAGCACTTAGCCTGGTTCATTCATTTTAAATTATAGAGAAGCTACGTCTACTTTAACCCCAGGGCCGAAAGTAGTTGTCACAGCAACGTTACGTACGTATTGACCTTTAACTGTAGCAGGTTTGATACGTAATAATGTTTCGTGAATTGTTTTGAAGTTTTCTACTAATTTTTCATCTGAGAATGAAACTTTACCGATTGGAACGTGGATGTTACCAGCTTTGTCAACACGGTAAGTAACTTTACCAGCTTTGATTTCTTCAACAGCTTTAGTTACGTCCATTGTAACAGTACCTGTTTTAGGGTTTGGCATTAAGCCTTTAGGTCCTAATACACGACCTAAACGACCAACTTCACCCATCATGTCAGGTGTTGCAACGATAACGTCAAACTCAAACCACCCACCTTGGATTTTTTGAGCTAATTCGCTGTCACCAACGTAGTCTGCACCAGCTGCTTCAGCTTCTTTAGCTTTTTCACCTTTTGCGAATACTAATACGCGTTGAGTTTTACCAGTTCCGTTTGGAAGTACAACTGCTCCACGTAATTGTTGGTCAGCTTTCTTTGGATCTAAACCTAAACGGTATGCAACTTCTACAGATGCATCAAATTTAGCGAAATCTGTTTCTTTTGCTAATGCGATTGCTTCTTGAACTGGGTAAGCTTTAGAAGAATCGATTTTTTTAGCGGCTTCTAAATATTTTTTGCTTTTCTTTGCCATTGTATAATTTCCTCCTATTGTGTGGTTTTAACGGTTTTACCTCCCACAAAGTCCATGAGTGGAACACTCGTGCTAGGGACTTTTGGAAGCTGCATTTGTTTTTAGCCTTCTACTACAAATCCCATTGAACGGGCTGTACCTTCGACCATGCGCATAGCAGCTTCTACGTCTGCTGCATTTAAGTCAGGTGCTTTTAATTCAGCAATTTCTCTAACTTGATCACGAGTTACAGTAGCAACTTTTTTCTTGTTTGGTTCGCCTGAACCTTTTTCTACTTTAGCAGCTTTCTTTAATAATACTGCTGCTGGTGGTGTTTTACAGATGAAGTCGAATGAACGGTCTTCATAAACTGAAATCACAACCGGAATGATTAAACCTGCTTGGTCAGCTGTACGAGCATTGAATTCTTTACAGAATCCCATGATGTTCACTTGTGCTTGACCTAAAGCTGGACCTACTGGTGGAGCTGGAGTTGCTTTACCTGCAGGAATTTGTAATTTAACTAGTTTTACAACTTTTTTAGCCACGAGACATTACCTCCTTGATTGTTTCGTGCGTGGTTTAATGGAGATGAAGATTTCTCCTCCCACGGTGTTCCGACATGTGCATTTTCATGCACTTTGGTATTATATCAAAACTTAATTTGCAATGCAATATTTATAGTTCCCTCTTATGTAAAAAAAACTTGCGTTGGTCTTACAAACCACTTCCAATCCTTGGGGATTAATTTATAACCACTGCAATGGGGCACCGGATTGAGCCTTTCGTCTCAATTCTTACCAAGCTTCAAACTGACTCTACGGGTTTCACCCTAGAGTCAGTAATTCACATTGGTTGCTATTCCCCAATGCTGTGGTTATAAAATCCGCAAGTTTTTCGTGGTTTGTAAGAAAATGGGATTTTTTTGCAAAAAAGTGAACTGCTAGAAATCGCGTTGCAATGGGATTTGTGCCAAAGTGCGAAAATGACATGTCGGTGCCTATAACGGCCTCCCATGCTGCAAGAATGCGATGAGGACGGGGTTTGTGCTGGGAATGTGAGGTGCATACGTAAACTGCTCGAAATTCACTTATAAGTGAATTTCGGGCAGTTGTGCTAATTGTTAAATTCAATAAAGAAAACTTTGAGATAATCGCTCAGCGGAGTCGATGCTGGTACTGCAAAATCGCTTGGTAAGCCTTTCTTCAAGACAATGCGATAGCGACGATTACCGTCTGCTTCACGAATCCCCTGTTCAATCATTTGTTGGAACTGGGATTCAGTCACATTCGCTGCGTTTGTAGATAACACAAGCGTGCCTTTTGGTGCGACTAATGGGGTGATTTGCGCCACTAGTGTCCCGTAATCTTTTACTACAGAAAAAGTACGCTTCTTCGTACGTGCAAAGCTTGGTGGGTCGACCACAACGGTATCGAATGTCAACTGTTTCTTCAACGCGTATTTGAAATAATCAAAAACGTCCATGACATAGATTTGTTGTGTCTCAGGGTCAATGCCGTTTACTGCAAATTGTTCTTTTGTTTTCTCCAGGCTACGGTTGGCAACATCCACACTCGTTGTTTTAGTCGCGCCTCCCATCGCTGCAGCTACAGAAAAAGCACCCGTATAACTAAATGTATTTAATACGGTTCGTCCGGCACTGTAGCGCTGACGGATGGTTTCTCGGACTTCTCTTTGGTCCAAGAAGATACCGGTCATTAGTCCTTCGTTCATATAAGTCGCGTATTTCACGCCATTTTCTAATACAATCAGTGGTTCTGGCGCTTCTACCCCACCGACAAACCTACTTTCTGGTAAATCCGCTTCGTTTTTAAAACGAATCTTTTCGTAGACACCCTTAACGCCTTCAAATGTTCCAAGCGCCTGCGTTAAAATCAGATCACGGAAATGATATACGCCTTCGCTGTACCATGATACGACGATAAAACCGTCATACCAATCCATCGTCACTCCGCCAAAGCCATCGCCTTCCCCATTAAAGAGGCGAAATGCTGTCGTATCGTCAGAATGGAGAAGCCCCCTGCGATTCTCAAAGGTGGTTTTGAAGAGGCCACTAAAGAATGCATCATCCAATGCTTCGTCTTCCTCACGGCTATAGACCCACGCAACTCCCTTATTTTGGAATCCGACATATGCCATTCCCAAGAAATGATGTTGTTGATCCACTACTTTTACTACTTCGCCTTCATCTGCGCGAAGTTCTTGCGCAAGGTCCATCTGACTAATCAGTGGACTTCCTTTTTTGATACTGGATGCCGTTTTACTTTTTACGACAATCTTTCCCGTCATTATTTTTTCCTCCGCTTCTTAATCAACCGATACAAGAGAAATCCCAGCCAACTGCCTAAAACATTACAAATAATGTCATCAATATGGCTGACCCCTGTATAAAATATAAACTGTGCAAACTCGATGAAAAACGAGGTCAAGAACCCGTATTTCAGCGCGCGCGATTCTCCTTTTTTACTTCCATACAGCATCCCGCAGAAGAATCCAAGTGGCATAAACCAAACGATATTCCCTACTACATTATAATACGCCGCAAATATCGACCCTTGCATAAAGAGTTTGATACTATCCACAAATGGAACCCACATAATATCTGATAGTGGATGGACGACAAATTCCACGGTAAAAGATTCGTCCAAGTTTCTAAAAATCGTCACCTGAGAAAGTAGGATTAAATAGAAGATAAATATATTGCGATAGAGTTCCCATTTCCACACAATTCGTTTTCTTTTTCTAAACAATAAAGAAATAGACCAAACGATCAACCATCCTAAAAATAAGACGATAGCGTGGTCTAAGCTAAAAATAAACAAACGAACAAGTGGAAGATGGTTCACTCGGTCCGCGAAAATCTCTACTATCCATCGATAGAATGGACCTAATAAATACATGGTCTTCCTCCTTGTTCGTTTTTCAATCTATGATAATTCCGGTTCTCCAGGGAACACTACTCTAAATGTAGTCCCTTGACCGATTTCACTTCGTACAGAGATTCTACCGCGATGACTATCCACTAGTGATTTCACAATGGCCAGTCCAAGCCCGCTTTCTCCATACTTCGTACTCTTTCTGGAAATGTCTGCTTTATAGAAACGTTCCCAGATTTCATTAATTTCTCTCTTATCAATTCCAATTCCCGTATCTGAAATTTCAACAATGGCTTTTTTACCATCGTTCCAAGCTTTCACCACGATTTTTCCATCATCGGTAAATTGGTTTGCGTTTTTCGTAATATTCACCAAAATTTGTACAAAACGGTCATAATCCGCATATACACTAAACTCTGGATCACATTCATAAGAGATTTCATTATTTTTCACTTTCGTCAGTGCTTGCATTTGTTCCACAACCGCTCGGATTGCTCCAAGACCCGCAAAACGATGTTGCACTAATACGATTTGGTTTGAACGAATTTTTTCATAGTCCAGATTTTCATTGACGAGTCGAATCAATCGTTGTGTTTCACTTGAAATGAGTTCAAGCGAACGTCCCCTTCTAGATTCAGGAACCATATTATATTTCAAGCCATCTAACAAGCCGTTCATCGTTGTTAGGGGTGTTCTCATCTCATGAGCCACGTCCATCATAAATTGCCTACGAACATTTTCTTGTCGCTCGACTTCTTTTTCCATTTCACGTAAGGAACGCGCCATGCTATTAAAGTCTAGCATCAATTCGTCAAACTCATCTTGGCTATCTACTTTCAACTGAACGTCAAAGTCCCCTTCAGAAATTTTATGGGTCGCTTGACGTAATTTATTAATGCGTCTGTTTTGATAGTTCGCAAAAATAAAGCTCATCAACATTCCGATAATTCCCGCAGCACCAAACGCGATAAACATCGAGTTTCTAAGTTCTCTCACCTCTGTTTGGATACGACTGATAGGACTCGCTAAAGCGACATAGCCTTTATATTGCTTTTCTTTAATAATCGGATAATAAACGGTCAATAAGTTTTCTACAGGATCTCCTGAGAAGTCTGTTTGAACCTCTTTTAAGTTAATGGCAGAACCGTTTTTTAGGTGTTTTAACTCCTCATCTGATAACGAATTTTCACTAGCGGGATGTTTCGACGGAAAAGTCATGTTATTTTTCTCGTCAAAAATCGCAATAGTGACATTTTCTTCTTTTAAAGCTGTCCCTATTTTTTTAATATCCGCATAGCTCATCTCAGAAGCAATAATTCCTTTCGCATAAGACTGCAATTGTTGCGATCTTTGCGTGTAGATATTATTGCTCATTACATTATAGAAAAGAATTCCACAAGCAACAATGGTTACCAATACAACGGAAAGGAACCCAAATAGTTGCTGATAAAAGTACTTCATTGATTACAACTCGCTATCATCAAATTTATACCCTACGCCCCATACTGTATGAATCACGTGTGGTCCTACAGCTTCAATCTTTTGGCGAAGTTTCTTAATATGAGCATCTACTGTACGTTCATCGCCGTAGAATGGATCTTCCCAGATTTTTGTTAATAGATGTTCACGGGTGAATACTTGGCGTTGATGTTTCGCCATCACCATTAATAAGTCAAACTCTTTTGGTGTTAAGTTCTCGATTTGTTTACCATCGATAAAAGCTTCATGCGTCTTCGTATTGATTTTGACATGGTCTGTTTCTACATCAAACGTTGACAATGCCGCACTGCCTGAAGCTGATGATCTTTGTGTACGACGTAGAAGTGCTTTGATACGCGCCATAATCGTTACTGCGCTAAATGGTTTCGCCACATAGTCGTCCGCTCCGATTTCAAGACCAATGACTTGGTCACTTTCAGAATCACGAGCCGTCAGCATCACGATTGGAACAGCCTGATTTACCTGACGGATTTGACGGCAAATTTGCATGCCATCCATGCTAGGTAAGTTTACATCTAAAATCACAATGCCCCATTTGGATTGATTTTCCATAAAAGCATCGAAGCCTTCTTTTCCATCATGATAGAAACTTGCTTTCCAGCCTTCGTTTTCAAAAAACATTTCCATCATTTCGCAAACTGCTTCTGTATCTTCAATCATTAAAACATGCATCATTTACACTCCTTTTTCACGTAAATCTTATTCAATATAAAGTTTCTTCACAGATTATACACTGTTAATATGAAATCATAGACGACTAATTGTGAAAATTATATGAATAAAGCTCTAAAACTGAACTATTCCTTCCTTTTCTTAGACCCTAAACTGAACCGCAAGTGATTTAATAAGGACAGTTGAGCGTCACTCCAGGGATTTCTTCTGCCGTTCCCTTTTTGATGAAAATGACGCGTGAGCTCCGTCTGTTTATCACGACTGCTTTCTAATTCCTTATAAAAATCTCTCGCAGACTTTCGAAGCGCTCCTTTTTGAAAGATGAGCCACTGCTCGGCCAAGTCGCTGGTTGCTACGGATACTTGAACAAGACGCATATTCATTTCTGATACGGTACGCTCAATATAACTATCCGCCGTCTCCCCTTCAGCCGTA
Source organism: Granulicatella sp. HMSC30F09 (assembly GCF_001806915.1). Classification (NCBI taxonomy): domain Bacteria; kingdom Bacillati; phylum Bacillota; class Bacilli; order Lactobacillales; family Carnobacteriaceae; genus Granulicatella; species Granulicatella sp. HMSC30F09. The sequence goes on from NZ_KV786437.1 coordinate 9,566, forward strand.
AAAATCACTTTCACTTGCGCTTGGTCAAACGACTGCGTAATTCCTGGTACAAACTGAGCGTCGAACACAATCCAAACTTCGATATTTTCAAACTTTTGAAAATTCGAGCAGCGTTGAATCAGTAAATCCCGCGCGCTCTCTAAGTCGTCTTGTTTCTTTAAAGCGACCAGTTCCGGCCACGCTCCAATCATATTGTATCCATCTACAATGTAGAGTTGCTTTTTCAACCTGCTCCCTCCGTTTCTATAGCGAACGATTACGGAAGACTTCATACATCATTAAAGCACTTGCCACACTCGCATTGAGACTTTGCACATGCCCGACCATTGGGATAGTCACCATCTCATCGACGCTTTCTTTTACAATTCGAGATACGCCTTTTCCTTCGTTCCCCATCACAATTGCAAGAGGCCCTTTCGTATTCCATTTGCGGTAGTCGGTTCCGTTCATATCGGTTCCAAATACCCACACGCCACGAGCCTTCAATTGTTCAATGGTCTGTGTCAAATTCGTCATACGGACAACTGGCACATGCTCGATAGCTCCTGTTGAGGCTTTGGCAACAGTCGCTGTCAGTGAAGCTGACCTGCGTTTTGGAATAATAATCCCGTGAACACCTGTTGCATCAGCGGTACGTAAAATACTTCCTAAGTTATGTGGATCTTCCACTCCGTCTAGAATGACGATAAATGGATCCTCGCCTTTTTCTTCGGCTTTCTTGAAGACATCTTCTAAGTCGGCATATTCATAGGCTGCAATCGAAGCCACAAGTCCTTGGTGAACGGCATTGCCGACAAGGTCTTCAATCTTTGTCTTTGGAACGGTTTGAACTTGAATACCTTTTTCACGCGCGAGGTCAATCACTTTTGCGGCATCTCGTCCGGAAGTGCCTTCTTGGATAAAGACGCGGTTCACACGGTCTGGCGTTTGCAAAGCTTCCACAACTGCATGACGTCCAAACACAAAGTCTACCACTTCTTGTACTCCCTCATGTTCTACGTGTTCACGAGCAGGGCGTTGTTTCTTCTCAGCTCGTTCTGGACGCCCACGGTCTGAACGATTTCCGTTTCTTGATTTTTTCTTTGGTGCATATTCATTTCGTGCCATGTTACTGTTCACCTTCCACTTGTTGTAAGCACCAGTTGATGAGTTCTTCCAATCTCGCTTGTTGGCCAGATAAGTATAAATAACCCATTAATGCTTCAAAACCAGTCGCAATACGGTAAGTTCCGACATCGGCATTTTTAGCCACCGTATGACTCTTACTATTGCGTCCTCGTTTATAAATTTCTAATTCTTCTTCATTTAAGAAGTTTTCTTGCTCTAGCATTTGTTGCATCAAGCGTGCTTGTGCTTTTGCTGAAACAAATTTCGTTGCGGTCGCATGTAATTGATTTGGCTTTGTGAGTCCTTTTTGCATCACGTGATTTCTGACATACACTTCATAAATCCCGTCACCCATATAGGCGAGTGCCAAACCGTTTAGCAGCTTCCAGTTTTTTTCTGTCATGCTTCTCTTCTCCATCTTGTTCCTTGTGGAGTGTCTTCTAATACAATCCCTTGTTCTTTTAATAAATCACGAATCTCGTCACTGCGAGCAAAGTTCTTCGCCTTACGCGCTTCAAGGCGTTCCTCGATTAATGCTTGAATATCATCATCGAGCAGTGCTTCTTGTTTTTCCACGATTCCAAAGATTCCAAATAAAACCGTTGCTTTTTCAAGGAGTGCTTCTAGTACTGCTTTAGAAACCACTTCTTGTTCTAAGTACACATTCCATTCTTTCAACCATTGATATAGCACCGTCATGCCGTTTGCCGCATTGAAGTCATCATCCATTTCTTTTTGGAAATCTGCTTCAATCGCTGCAAATTTTGCCAAACGTTCTGCATCTTCTGGCAATGCATCTACGGCTGTTTCTAGGCGGTAGCGAGCATTTTTGAAGGTCGTTTGTACTTTTTCAAGGTTCACGGCTGCTTCTTGAAGAGCCGCTTCACTAAATTTCAATGGACGACGGTAGTGCGCACTTGCTAAGAAGAAACGGAGCACTTGTGGGTCGAGTTGTTGGATTAAGTCGTGAACGAGTACGAAGTTTCCTAGAGATTTACTCATTTTCTCCTCGCCCATCGTCACAAATGCATTGTGCATCCAGTAGTTCGCAAATTTTTTCCCTGTTTTGGATTCACTTTGCGCGATTTCGTTTTCGTGGTGAGGGAACGCTAAGTCTTGTCCGCCACCGTGAATGTCGATCGTATCCCCTAGGTGTTTTGTCGCCATTACAGAGCATTCAATATGCCATCCTGGACGGCCCTTTCCCCATGGAGAGTTCCAGCTAATTTCATTCGGTTTTGCGTTCTTCCATAATGCAAAGTCTAGTGGATTGCGTTTCTTCGCATCATCTTCAGAGGCGGTACGATTACTTGCCCCCATCTGTAAGTCTTCGATGCGTTGGTCGCTGAGTTTTCCATAACCTTCAAACTTTTCAGTAATGAAATACACATCACCTTCTGATTCGTAGGCCATTCCTTTATCGATTAAATCTGCTACAAAGGCAATAATATCATCCATGGTATTCATAACCGTTGGATTTAAAGTCGCCTTCTTCACATTTAGCGCGTTTGTATCTTCAAAGAACGCTTCGATATATTTCTTTGAGACTTCTTCAGCTGTCATGCCTGTCTCATTGGCCACTCGAATGATTTTATCGTCCACATCCGTAAAATTCGAAACGAAATTCACGTCATAACCGCGGTATTCAAAGTAGCGACGAATCGTATCAAAGGAAACCGTACTACGAGCATTCCCGATATGAATATAGTTATAAACCGTTGGACCGCACACGTACATACGTACTTTGCCTTCTTCAATCGGTTTGAATGCTTCTTTTTGTCTTGTTAAAGTATTGTAGATTTGAATCATAATTTTCCTCCGATAGTAGTATCTCTTTCAATCTCTTCTGGTGTATGGATGCGAACCACTCTCGCTGGTAATCCTACCGCTGTTGTATGTGGTGGAATATCTTCTAGAACGACTGCCGCTGCTCCAATCTTGGCATATTCTCCAACTGTTACAGGCCCAATCACTTGCGAATGCGCTGATAAGAGCACGCCGTTTTCGATGGTCGGATGGCGTTTGCCTGTATCTTTCCCGGTTCCACCTAAGGTTACCGCGTGGAACATCTTCACATCATCTCCGATAATGGACGTTTCTCCAATCACGATCCCCATGCCATGGTCGATAAAAAATCTTCGTCCAATCGTAGCTCCTGGATGAATCTCAATTCCTGTGAGGAACCGACTAAAGCCGCTGACCATTCGAGCAAGCAGTCTCAGTTTTGCCTTCGTATGTAACCAATGCGCTGCGCGGTGCAAGACCGTTGCGTGATATCCTGGGTACGTCAAAACGATTTCCAAGCTGCTTCTAGCCGCCGGATCATTCTTTTTATACGTTGCCATATCTTCCCTAAAACGTCCCATTCCTTCACTTCCTTTGCATTGTCTTTCTTCTCATTATAGCACAGTTTAAAGCACACAAAAAGCTGAAAAGCAGGGCTACAGGGCCTTGCTTTTCAGCTTTCTTAGAAATTATTGTAAGTCTAAAGTAACATCTACTGTTTGTAATGGTACATCGTAGAATGGATCTTCGCGGCGACCCAAGAAGTCTTTTGCTTGTTGTGGGAAGAGTGCGTACATTAACACATCTTCGTCAGATTTAGCGTATTCTTTAATCTCTTCGCGAATTTCTGGTAATTGATCTTCGATTAAGTCAGCTGGACGAACCGTCACTACTTCTGCATCTCCGATAATTTTTTCTTTCACTTCAGGATTAATTTCTGCTGGAGCTTGTCCGTATAATCCTAAAACGTAGTCTTTGATTTCTTTTGGAACGAGTTTGAAACGTTCGCCTGAAATCACGTTCATTACCGCTTGTGTCCCAACCATTTGTGATAATGGTGTTACAAGTGGTGGGTATCCTAAGTCTGCACGAACTTTAGGCACTTCAGCTAATACTTCGTCGTATTTATCTGCTAAGCCTTGTTCTGTTAATTGACTTAAAAGGTTTGATAACATTCCACCAGGTACTTGGTAAATTAATGTTTTTGGTTCTGTATCTTTAACTTTAGGGTTTAAGATACCTTCTGCACGGAATTTATCACGAATGCCGTTGAAGTGAGCTGTTGCTTCTTCCACTTTCTTCATGTCCACGCCAGTGTTAAATCCTAATTCTTCTAAAGATAAGACCATTGATTCAGTTGCAGGTTGGCTTGTACCACCAGAGAATGATGATAAGCAAGTGTCGATAATATCTGCGCCTGCTTCAGCTACTTTTAAGTAAGTCATTTCAGAAATACCGCTTGTAGCATGCGTGTGAACTTCTAAAGGAAGATCAGTTTTTTCTTTAATACGGCTTACTAATTCGTAACCTGTTTGAGGTGTTAATACCCCAGCCATGTCTTTAATACAGATTGAGTCTGCACCGAATTCTGCCATGCGTCCTACTAAATCAACGTAGTAGTCTACAGTGTGAACTGGACTTGTTGTGTAAGAAATCGCTGTTTGGCAGTGTCCGCCTGCTAATTTTGTTGCTTCGATAGATGTCTTCATGTTACGAACATCGTTTAAAGCATCGAATACACGAATAATGTCGATTCCGTTTTGTACAGATTTTTCTACGAATAAACGTACCACATCATCAGCATAGTTACGGTATCCTAATAGGTTTTGTCCACGTAATAACATTTGCAACTTTGTATCTTTCACTGCTGCGCGAATTTGACGTAGACGTTCCCATGGGTCTTCATTCAAGAAACGAATACAAGAGTCAAAAGTTGCTCCTCCCCATACTTCTAACGCATGGAAGCCAGCTTGATCTAATGTTTCCAAGATTGGTAACATATCTTCAGTTGACATACGAGTCGCGATTTGACTTTGTTGTCCGTCACGCAAAACCGTTTCAGTTAAACGGATAATTTTGCTCATAATATCTTCCTTTCTTAAGGTCTTTGGGTCGATGTGTATGCTGCAATCATGTGAGCGATATGCTCTTGCATTTCTAGGACCGTGTGCTTTCTAGAACGGGCGCACACTTTTGCTTCCTCATTGCAGATAAAACAACGTCTTGGAGGCATTCCAAGGGCTGTTCTGGAAATTGGAGTTGGTGTCTCTCCGGCCATTTCCACGACATCGATATCCAGTAATCGTCCGAGCGGGTGTCCTTCTTCAAACTGAGCAACGACACGCTTTACTTCAAGAGCGTCGCCACTGAATACACGGTAATATTCCAGTCCTGTTGAAAGTGAGAAATCTTCTTGATGAAGTCTCTCAAAAGACGCTAATGTGGCGTCCAATTCAGAAATCACAGAGGCGAAGACGGTTGTAATCGCCTCTGAATTTTTAACAGGACCTGGAATATTGAGTGTAATAGACACCAATACACACGGATTAAATTGTTCTAGTAATTGTTGTTGGGTATGAGCACGTCTTTCTCTGGCATCAAGCATTTGCATGATGTCTACCGGTGCCCCGTCAAACAAGGAATTAAACATTGCGAACAACGTCGATGATGCTTCCATCACGGTATTCGATGACCGCAACCACTTTGTCACCATATTGAATTGGTTCTGGGTTTCCAACGATGCTGTATGCTTTTTCTTGTAATTCTTTGATTGTGTATTGAGGTACATCTAAACCTTTGAAGTGTTCAATTAAGTCTTGACGGTTAGGGTTGATGGCAATACCAACTTCAGTAACAACCACGTCCACACTTGTACCAGGAGTAATCACAGTATTTACTGATTCTACGAATGTAGGGATGCGTCCACGTACTAATGGGCTGATAACCATTGACATTTTTGAAGCAAAAGCTGTATCACAGTGACCACCTGAAGCTCCACGGATAACACCGTCAGAACCTGTCATTACGTTTACGTTGAAGTCTGTATCTACTTCTAAAGCAGAAAGGATGGCAACGTCTAAACGGTTGATTACTGAACCTTTAGATAATGGGTTTGCGTACATGCTTGCGTCGATTTCATAGTGGTTTGCGTTGTTTGCAAGTGAAATTGCTGATGGGTGGTCGAAGTCTTGAACGTCGATAACTTTCTCAACTAAACCTTCTTCTAACAATTCGCACATTGAGTTTGTAATCCCCCCAAGTACAAAACTTGCTTTGATGCCGTCTTTAATCATCGCTTCACGGATGAAACGAGTTGCAGCAAGAGAAGCTCCACCTGTACCAGTTTGGAATGAGAATCCTTCTTTGTAATATGGAGAACCAGTGATTACTTTAGCAGCGTATTCTGCGATTAATAATTCTTTAGGGTTTTTAGTGAAACGAGTTGCCCCTTTAGCAATCCCTTTAGGATCCCCGATTTCATCAACGACAACCACGTAGTCCACGTCTGTTTGTGGAATGCTGATTGGAGTGTTTGGATATGGTACAAGGCTATCAGTAATGGCAACTACTTGATCAGCGTATTTAGCGTCGATCATTGCGTATCCTAAAGAACCGCAAGTTGCTTTCCCTTTTGTACCGTTGATGTTACCGTACTCGTCAGAACTTGGAGCTCCGATGAAGGCAACGTCGATGTGGATGTCTCCTGCAGTGATTGCACGAGCACGTCCACCGTGTGAACGAATCACAACTGGGTTTTCCATGATCCCGCTAGAGATGGCTGCCCCTAATTTATCACGTAAACCTGATGAAGTAATGTTTGTTACAACACCGTTTTTGATGTGTTCGATTAATGGTTCGTGTACGTTTGCGATTGAAGAAGGCGCGATTGATAGGTTTTTAATTCCCATTTTTGCAATTTCTTCCATAACCATGTTAATCACATAGTCTCCTTCACGGAAGTGGTGGTGGAATGAGATTGTCATGCCATCTTTTAAGCCAGTTTTTTCAATAGCTTCACGAATGCTACCTAATAATTTTTCTTGACGAGGTTCAACAGGTTTAATTTTACGGCTAGCTGCTTCATAAGGTTTAATGCGAGCTAACTCACCTTCGTATACCCCATATTGATCTGCATATTCTTGTGGAATTTCACGTCCAGCTTTATTTAATACCATCTTAAATTTCCTCCTCGCTAATCAATCCAGCCGCTTTTGCCAATGCGATTACGCGCTCAGCACGTTCCACGATTGGTTTGTCGACCATTTTACCGTTAACTGAGATAACGCCTGAACCTTTTGCTTCAGCTTCACGAATTCCCCAAATAACTTCTTTAGCGTTTTGAATTTCTTTTTCTGTTGGTGCATAAACTTTATTAACCACAGGAATTTGACGAGGATTAATAACAGATTTTCCATCGAAACCTAATTGTTTGATGCGTTCTACTTCTTCACGGAATCCATCCATGTTGTCTACGTTAGAGTAAACAGTATCGATTGCAGCGATTCCTGCAGCACGAGCCGCGTGTAAAATCATACTACGAGCGAAGAATAACTCTTGTCCATCAGGGTAACGACGAGTTTTCATGTTTGTTACGTAGTCTTCAGCACCTAAAGCGATCCCGATTAAACGGTCACTTGCTTTAGCGATTTCGCGAGCGTTTAACACACCTTCAGCAGATTCAATCGCAGCCATCATTTTAGTGCGACCTACTGGGATATTGTTTTCACGTTCAACGCGAGTGATGATTTCATCCACGTCTACGATATCTTGCGCTGTTTCAGTTTTTGGTAAACGAACCACGTTTACTCCAGCTAGTACAACTGCTTCAATATCTAAAGCACCTGTTGTATCTAAACCATTGATACGTACAACTGTTTCTACATTGCTGTAGTCAAAAGTTTTTAATGCGAAATGTACTAATACACGAGCTGAGTCTTTTTCTTTTAAAGATACAGCATCTTCTAAGTCAAACATAATTGAGTCTGCGCCGTAAAGTGGAGCATCACGCAACATTGCTGCGTTTGAACCAGGTACGAACATCATTGTTCTTCTTAAGCGTTCCATGAGTCGATCTCCTTCCAGTCGTAGTTTTCAACCTCTGATGCACGGTGAACCACTGTCACTGTACGAGCTTGGATTGTGCAATCTAGAGCTCCTTTATCAACTGCAATCACTTCTGCTGAAGTAACGCCTAATTGTTTTAAAGTTTCTTCGATCACACGACGGATTTGATTTCCGAATTGTTTTTCGACACTACTTTCTAATTGAATGTCGATTCGACCAGCGGTACTTGGATTTAAAGTAATCATAATGTCACTTGATTCCAAAGTGCCGACTACTGCACTTTTTTTAATTTCCATTATAGTTTCCACCTTTTCTTTTGGATTTTATCCAATGAAATGTTTTTCTTCTAAATAATGATACGTAGTTGCTGGAACGAGCTGTTTCAACTCGTCTACGTTTTTGTCTTGAATGGCAGCGCGTACCCGCGTCGCACTCACCACTTCCTCTCGGACAGAAAGCCGATCTATAATGACTAATTCTAAGTCCTTGCCAAAAGCAGCTCTTAGTGCGTCATTATAAACGGAGGTGACTGGGGAGAGTGGTTCTTGACCCACAAAACGTTTGGTCAATTGTAACGTTGGAACAATGTTTTCTAAGAAGAGTGTTGCATCCAATGTTGCTTGAACTTTTGCTACTTCCAAATCCGCCTTCTCTTTCAAGAAGTAGGATGGGAAAGTAGCGCTTGAGACCATGTAGTCTCTTGTTGGGAGTACCGTTACATTTGGCAAATGACTCACGCCTCGTTTCACCATTTCCATTCGGTCGTTGGTATTAAAGAACGAACGGTCTTCGGAAACAACGAACACATAGAGGTGACTCGACTGACTAGCAGCTGTTTCTACCAAGTATTGATGTCCCAGCGTAAAAGGATTGGCATTCATGACGATGGCACTATTGCTACTTCCTTCTACGAAATGTTCTTTTAGTAATTTTAAGTAATCACTAAAAGAAGGAATGCCTTGTTCTAAAAAGGCGAGATTTTCTGTTTCGGCAATCATGCGGTACCCTAAAGATTTAAAGAAGATAATGTTCTTTGGTTTTGTATAGACAAAACTGTTTGTGTACGAACGTTCTCTTAATTCATCTAGAAGGGCCATCACGAGATGCGTTAACAGATTTTCTGATTGATATTTTTTACAAACCACTAAACATTTCAAAATGTTGCGGTCTAAAGAACCTGTCGCTGCAATATCACCAGAGTGATGATAAATTGCAATTGTGTAATCGACTTGTTCCGTCTTGCCAAGGTTCGCTTGATCCATTACCCATTCCCAATCTTGACGAGCTTTTTGATCACGATCAAGCCATAATCGTTTGAGAATGAAATTTTCCATGGAACGGCCTCCTTATTTTGGCGGGAATGCTTTTAAAAGTAATGCAGAAACGGCATATAGAATTCCTAATACTAGGAAAACTCCACCCATCCCTAAAGCCATTAATTCAAAAGCTTGTGTTAAATGTTCTGCGTTGAAAGTCATCGTTTTCCTCCTTTTCCTTCTATATTATTACATGAAGAATGATAATAATAATCCACCAGCAATAACAGAAGCGATTTGTCCAGAAACGTTAGCTCCAACAGCATACATTAAGATGAAGTTTTGAGGATCTTCGTCTGTCGCCATTTTTTGGATAACACGACTTGACATTGGGAATGCAGAAATACCTGCAGCTCCGATCATTGGGTTGATTTTTTCTCTACGGAATAAGTTCAAGATCTTAGCAAACACAACACCACCGATTGAGTCCATGATGAAGGCTACTAAACCGAACAAGATGATCATTAATGTTTGAACATTTAAGAATAAATCAGCTTGCATTTTAACTGAGATTGTAATCCCTAATAAAATAGAAACAATGTTTACTAATTCGTTTTGAGCGGCTTGAGATAAGTTATCTAAAACGCCACATTCGCGTAATAAGTTACCGAACATTAAGAAACCAACAAGTGGTAATGAAATTGGGGCAATGAAACCTGCCACAATTGTGATAATGATTGGGAACAAGATTTTCGTTAATTTAGATACGCCTGAAGCATGGTAAGTCATACGAATACGACGTTCTGCTTTAGTAGTAACCATCTTGATTGCGATTGGTTGGATGATTGGAACAAGTGCCATGTATGAGTAGGCCGCAACCGTAATCGCTCCAAGTAATTGTGGTGCTAATTGGTTCGCTACGAAGATAGAAGTAGGACCGTCTGCCGCACCGATAATACCGATTGAAGCAGCTTCACGAATATCGAATCCGAATAACACTGCTACAACAACGACAAAGAAAATACCGAATTGTGCTGCTGCACCGAATAATAACATGAATGGGTTTTGTAATAATGGTCCGAAGTCGATCATCGCACCGATACCGATGAAGATTAATAATGGGAACAATTCAGTTTCGATACCGATTTCGAATAAGATTTGTAGGACCCCATGTTGTTGTTGTCCGCCAACGACTTGGTCAAGAACCCCAGTCCCTGGGAAGTTTACTAAGATTGTACCTAATCCCATTGGTACTAATAATGTTGGTTCGTACTCTTTTTTAATCCCTAAGTACATTAATAGGGCACCGACAAGCATCATGAAGATTTGGCCGCCAGTAATAGACATTACATTTTGAACTAATGTTTCCACTGTTTCACTCCTTGAATTTCAATATAATTAGTTAATTGTAATTAAAGCGTCTCCTGGGTTCACCACTTGACCTTCTTTAACGTGAATTCCTGCTACAACCCCTGCTTTAGCTGCAACGATTTCGTTTTCCATTTTCATCGCTTCTAAAATCATTAATGGTTGGTTTTCAGTAACTGTATCCCCTACGTTTACAAGCACACGTAAGATATTTCCTGGCATTGGAGATGGCATTGCGTCTGCGCCTGCTGGTGTTGATGCTACAGGAGCTGCTGGAGCAGGTGCTGCTTCTACTGCAGGGGAAGCTGGAGCCGCTGGAGCTGCAACTGGTGCTACAGGAGCTGCTGGAGCAACTGCACCGATTTCTTCCATTTCTACTTGGTACTCTTGACCGTCTACTTTGATTTTGAATTTACGTAACATTTCGTAACATTCCTCCTAAAATAAATTATGATTTACATTTTTGGTAGATTTCTTTAACAGCCCACTGACTGTCATTTGATTCGCCTGCAGCAATTGCCGAAGCGATAACCGAGATAATCTTGGTTTCTGGGTTGCGTTTAAGGACGCGTTTAACCACAAATTGGCTTTCTGGGTAATCTGAGGCCGCAATCGCTGCCGCAATGATTGAGACGTGCTTAGCTTCTTCTGCTTCTACCGGTACAAAAGCTTCTAATTTTTCCCATTCCGATTGAGGGGATGCAGGCTGCGTTGATGCGTGTTCCGTTGCTTCAGAACTCTTTTTGCCAAATAATCGTTGGAGAATTCCCATTCCTTCACTCCCTTCCCAACATAATCTGCATAGAATTATTATACAGAAAACACTATCATTCCAGAAATATAAAATGGGGCTTTTCCTGTTCTTTTGGTGTTTTATTATAAATAGGATATAAGCATTATGTTCAATTTTTCACATCAAACTGTTTTTTTATTGTTTTTCGATATGAAAACACTATCTTTTTTATTAAATATTGTTTAAGATATCGCTATAAGTAAACGAATTCATTTTTGAAATGACTTCGTGGAGAGCCCTTCAGGTTTTAGCGACTGAATGTTTCTCCTGCTATTATAAAAATTTTTTCAAAAAAGAAAGGAAGATATGATGGTTATCACAGTTGCAGCTTATGTAATGATGGCTATTTTCATGTACATTATCATGAAGAAAAAAATGTCACCATTCACAGCTTTAGTATTAATTCCATTAATTTTCGCAATTATTTTAGTTGCTACAGGTCAAGTCCAAGACGTAAACATCGGTACATTAATTCGCCAGGGGTTATTCGGTAATAACTCAAAAGATAAATTAACAGCGATGAAAGGAACTGCTGAAACAGGGGTTATGCTTCTATTCGCGATCCTTTACTTCTCTACAATGTTAGACGCTGGATTATTCGATCCAATTACTAACAAAATGATTCGCTTCGCTAAAGGCGATCCAATGAAAGTATTGATGGCCACTTCTATCGTAGCTGCTGCCGTATCATTAAACGGTGACGGAACTACAACTACATTAATCTGCTGCTCAGCTTTCGTGCCAATTTACAAAAAATTAGACATGAAATTAATGAACTTAGGGGTTCTTGTAATCTTACAAAACACAATCATGAACTTATTACCATGGGGCGGACCTACTGCTCGTGCGATGTCAGTTCTTGGTGTAGAAGCAGATATCCTAGCTTACTTAGCACCAGGTATGATTCTTTCAGTACTTTACGTAATCTTCGTAGTTGCTCGCTCAATGGGTAAAAAAGAACGTGCTCGTTTAGGTATCCAAGAATTAACAGATGCTGAATTAGATGAATTAACAACAATCACTGACCCTGAAGTGTTAGAAAAACGTCGTCCAAAAAACTTCGTTATCAACGCTGTCATGACAATTGTATTAATCGGTTGGTTAGTAGCTGGTTCATTCATCGATGCGATTGAAGTGAAACCAGTTGTATTATTCTTAGTTGGTACAGCTTTAGCCTTAATGATCAACTACCCAGACTTAAAATCTCAAGCAAAACGTATTGGGGACAACGCTGGGGACGCTGTACAAGTAGTATTACTTGTATTTGCTGCCGGAGTATTCATGGGATTATTCCAAGGAACTGGAATGGCAACTGCTTTAACAGACAGCATCGTTCGTGTAATTCCTAAAGGATTAGCAGGATTCTGGTCATTAATCATCGCAATTATCTCTGTTCCTGGTACATTCTTCTTAACAAACGATGGCTTCTACTACGGAGTATTAATTCCATTTGCTGAAGTTGGACGTCAATACGGATTCACTGATATGCAAATGGCATTAGCTTCATTAATGGGTCAAGCATTCCACTTATTAAGCCCATTAGTAGCATTCATCTACTTACTATTACGTCTAACAGGATTAGACATGGGTGAATGGCAAAAAGAATCCGCTAAATACGCAGCTGTTATCTTCGTAATCTTCGTTGTAACAATCGTATTAATGGGTCACATGCCATTATATATCGCACAATAATTAAACAATTGAATTTGTGAAAAAGACTTGTTCAGGCCCAGCCTAACAAGTCTTTTTTGTGCATTTTTCACTCTTTTCGTTTATACTATTTCTGATGCATAGAACAAATTCAAGGAGGCTATTATGTCAGCAGTCATTCAAGCAGTTAAAAACAATCTAGACATTACTCAAAATAAACCTCTCAAAATTTCACTTTACGAAGCATTTCGTAAAACGATTATTTTAGGGGAGATTCCTGCCGGCACAAGAATTAACGAAAAAGAGTTTTCGACAGAATTAAATATTAGTCGTACTCCGATTCGTTATGCCTTAAATGAATTAACGAAAGAATTGTTAGTAGAACACATTCCTAAAATTGGCGTTATTGTAAAAGGAATTTCGATCAAAGACGCCCATGAGATCTTTGAAATTAGAAAGTCCCTCGATACCTTAGCAACCATTAACGCTATGAAGCTCATGACGAAGAAAGATTTCGAAGAACTCGCAGCCATCTTAGAAGAATGCGACAAACTGAATGCCGAAGACAAAGTAGATGAAGTGCTTGCTAACTTCACTACCTTTAATGACTTCATTTACGAAAAATGTCAAATGACTCGTCTAAAAGAAATCGTCAATGAGCTTCGTACGTATGTCATTTACTTCCGTGACTTATCGATTCGTTCATCCGAACGCCGCACAAAAGCGCTGAACGAACACAAACTCATCTATCGCGGAATGCTCAACAAAGACGTGGAACAAATCACGCTCATTACTCATGAACACTTAGACCGCTCTTTGCAATTTATCCTAAAACAAATGGAGACATTACACATTGATTAATCCTGAGTTTTTAGCACAAGCGGCAACAGACGCCCTTCTTCAAGAAGTGAATCTCGCACCAAAACCAGGTCTCGTCGATCCGATTTCTACCGGCGCACATAAAGATATGACAAAGGACACCTTCTACAAAAGTATCGAAGCGCTCCGTCCTTATTTACTCGCCTACGCCAAAGCAGGAGAGAACCACAACGGCACTCCACTTGACTTATTCAACGAGCTCCGCGCCATTGGAAAAAAAGCAGAAGACGCGATGATGGCTGCCACAAACCATATCAATACCCATAAAGGAGCTAATTTCTCCTTTGCGTTGATTTTAGGTGCCACCGCACATACAAAAGGCAACATTCCAGAAGCCTTGCATTATTGCCACCTCATGACACGCCATCTCATCGAAGTGGATTTTGCCAACCTCGACCAAAAAGAACACCTCTCTTACGGGGAGAAACTCTACGTCGAACACGGCATCACAGGAATCCGAGGCGAAGCAGCAACAGGGTACCCAAGCCTTGCAAAAGCCCTCGACTATTACAACACACTAAACACGCACACTCCACGCCACCGCGACCTACTCCTTCTTCTATATCTCATGACCTTTGTCGAAGACGGAAACCTCATTCACCGCGGCGGAATCGATGCGTATAAGAAGGTCCAACAAGAAGCCAAACTCCTCTTTGACGAAGCCCAAACGCTCTCTGAAGAAGAGCTCGCTAGCCGTCTCGAAGACTACGACAACGTCCTAATCGAGCGTAACCTCAGCCCAGGAGGCAGCGCAGACCTACTCTCCCTCACCTTCTTCTGTCACAAAATACAACAAAACGGATGAACCCTCATCCGTTTTTTCTTTGCCCTTTTTCTTCCCTTCCAGCGCCTTCCCTATTTATGTCTTTTACGAGCACCTTACGTTCTCTTTTCCTCTCAGCACACACTCCCTTTTCTCCCTTCCCCGCGCCAGAGAACTCAGCCTGCACACACCCGTTTCACTCTCTTATTCAAGAAAGGATTAACTTTTTTATTTGTACTTTCCCCTGAGGCCTGATATTCGGAAAAATCTCGGATTCTATAATAGCAGTAATGGGAAATCGTATTAAATGCGAATTAAAGGGAGTTAGGAATTTATTCCTTACTCCCTTTTTGAGGCTTTAAAGGTGAGAGACCCTAGGCTCGAACCGGTACCCCATTACCGCTATTATGAAGATATCCGAAGATTTTGAAGAATATCAGGCCCAAAGGGCCTTTTGTTTTAAAAATAAAAAAGAGTTAACGCAGTTTGCGTTAACCCTTTCTGTCAGCTTTTATTTAATAAGAGCAAGTGCAGCTTGGATGTGTGCAATGCTGCGTTCTCTTCCAAGCAACTCAATCGTCTTACCGATAGCCGGCCCGTGTGTTTGTCCGCTTGTTGCCACACGAATTGGCATAAACAAGTTTTTACCTTTCACACCAGTTTCCTTTTGAACCTCTTTAATCGCTGCTAAAATACTTGGCTCATCAAATGTTTCCATCGCTTCTAATTTAGACATAAAAGCATTCAATACTGTTGGAACAGTTTCGCCTTGAAGCACTTCTTTCGCTTCGTCATTTTCCACTTCGAAATCTTTTCTGAAGAATAATGTTGATAAAGCAACGATTTCATTCATGTAGCTCATTTGATCGTGGTATAACGCCACTAATTTCACTAACCATGCATGTTCTTCAGGAGAAACTTCTTCCGCTACGATTCCCGCTTTTTTCAATTGCGCAATCGCCATCTCAGCCACTTCTTCTAATGGCGTTTTCTTCACGTATGTGTTGTTAATCCATTCTAATTTCTTCGGATCGAAGGCCGCTGGTGATTTACCAAGACGTTTTTCGTCGAAGATTTCGATGAATTCTTCACGGCTGAAGATTTCGTGTTCACCTTGAGGAGACCATCCTAGAAGCGCGATAAAGTTGAACATCGCTTCTGGTAAGTACCCTAAGTCTTTATATTGTTCGATGAATTGTAAAATTGATTCATCACGTTTTGATAATTTCTTACCTGTTTCAGTGTTAATGATTAATGTCATATGTCCAAAACGTGGTGGTTCCCAACCAAACGCTTCGTAAATCATTAATTGTTTTGGAGTGTTGGCAATATGGTCATCTCCACGTAAAACGTGAGTGATTTCCATGAAGTGGTCATCCACTGCTACTGCAAAGTTGTACGTAGGCATTCCGTCACGTTTTAAGATAACGAAGTCGCCACCAACGCTTGTAGACTCGAATGAGATTTCGCCTTTAACGATATCGTCAAAAGCATAGGTTCCAGTTTTTGGAACACGGAAACGAACAACAGGAGTGCGTCCTTCTGCTTCAAAAGCGTCACGTTGCTCTTGTGTTAAGTGAGCGTGTTGCCCGCTGTAGTGAGGCATCTCGCCACGAGCACGTTGCGCTTCACGTTCTGCTTCCAATTCTTCCTCTGTCATGTAACATTTATACGCTTTGTCTTCAGCAATTAATTGCTCGATGAGTGGATTATAAATGTGTTCACGTTCTGATTGACGGTATGGTCCGTATTTGCCAGGTTTGTCTGGACCTTCATCCCAATCCATTCCTAGCCAAGTTAAGTTTTCTAATTGGCTTTCTTCTCCGTGTTCAAGATTTCTCTTGCGGTCAGTATCCTCGATACGGATGATGAACTCTCCACCATAATGTCTCGCGAATAAATAGTTAAATAGGGCTGTACGAGCATTCCCGATGTGCAAGTGCCCTGTTGGACTTGGTGCATAACGTACACGCACTTTATCTGTCATTGTAAAACTTCCTTTCTTTGTCATTCTTACTTATTGTAAAACTTTTTAAGTCATATTTCCATGATTATTTTACAAGTCTTCTAAAATATATTTAAAATCTTTCTCTTCCATTTTTTGAATCATAATAATCCCATCCCCTAAAGGAAGTAAAGTCGATTTTAAGGTTGGATTGCTTTGTACTAAATCAAGGAACATATTGAGACGGCGATGAATTTTACGCACACGTCTTGGACGCTCCATCACATCCTCTAAAATCGTTCCTCCTTGGAAAATATCATCCACGACCAGCACGCCGCCAACTTCTAGCACGTCCATGCAATATGGGAAGAACTCAATATATTTTGCTTTGGCGCTGTCCATAAAGAGGAAGTCATATTGCCCTTGTTCAAGTGTTGGTAAAATATCAGCCGCATCGCCTTCCAATTGGGTGATTCGGTCGGATAAGCCTAATTTTTCAAAGTTTGCTTTGGCACGGCTATACATCAACTCATAGCGGTCAATGGTTGTAACTTTTGCTTGTGGTGAAGCTGTTGCCATTAGACTCGCTGAGAATCCGACTGCAGTCCCAATTTCTAAAATATTCTTCGGTTGGGTTAGTCCAACTATAAAATCTAGGAAAACGGCTGTTTCATGAGGAATAATGGGGATTCCTAATTCATTAGCTATATTCTCTAATTCGCCTAAGCCACCCGGAAAACGGCGTTGACTTGTGCGCATGTACTCGACCAGTTCCGGTTTGACAACAGGTCTGTGCATCATTTCGTTTAACATAAATTCTCCTTCGTTAGAATCCGCCACCGCCGGATCCTCCACCACTACCGCCGCTCGATCCGCCAGAGAATCCTCCGCCGAACCCGCCAGAGTTGCTACCTCCATTCACATAAGAGCTAGAACTGTTGTATGAGCTTGAAAAGGCACTATTAAAGTCCGCAATAGGATAATAAATCGTTCCTGTTTGACTTGAATAGAACACACTGTCTGGTAGTTGGTCTGGTATTAATTTCTTCAACACTTTAATCACATGTTCCGCTACGCCTAAAGAAATGGCATAAACTAAGAAGTGATCCCACAGTTGAATACTTGGTAAATCTTCAATTCGCTTCATTGGGGAGAGGTCTTTCAGCATTTGTTTAAAGGCTTGCCATTGACGGTAACGATACTCTCCTTCAAGCGTACGTCTCTTCGCTGCTGCTCCTCCTCCGATTAATGTCAGAGGAATGAAAACAAGGGCAAAGATAAACGTAAGGGCAGCCAATACTGGATTCTTACTTAAAAGGCTTAAACCGAAAGTGGCTGCTACAAGTAGGAATACAAAACAACCTGCAAAATAGTTTCTCGCTTCTGGTTCTCCTTTTGTAAAACGGTCCACACGATGTTTTTCTGCAGCCGTATCGACCGCATTCAACCAACTAGTGGCTGCATTATAATACGCTTTTGGATGATCTTCAGCGTATTCTTTAATATCTTTTAGGTAGATGGTATCATCTCCGCCACCCACGTCTTCAAAGAGCAATTTCACTGCTAATTTCTCGTGACGAAGAAGTTTCGATACATCTCCAACGAGTTTAATTTCATGCGGTTGTGTTTCCGACAAGGTTAAAATCTTCTTGCGGACTAAATCCATGACCGTTGCACTTAAATCCTTCATCGTACTCTTGCCATAAATCGCTTTGTTCATAATAGCTGGAGTAATATCTTCAGGAATTTCAAAGAGATGATCCGGAACGTGAGGAACTTTTTGCAGTCTCTTACGGTTGGCAAAGAAGCCTTTAACCCATGCAAAGATCAAGTTAACAAACAGCAGTATCCACCCGATATACACACCGATAGACCCTAGCGTCTTCATGCCTTCTTCTTGTTGCACCAACTTTTCTTCTTGCGCCACAATCTCATCAAAGGCTTTACGGTTCACTACATTGGTATTACCTGGAGTCAATGTTTGTGGGAAAATCATATGCACTTCAACGAAATCCCCACTCTTATTAGAAGGAGCTGTGAAGCTCACTGACTTGTAGTCATCAGCAATTTTTACATTCCCGTTTTGGCCTGCCCCATGTCCCCAAGCACGAAGCGTTTCTTTAGACGCATTTCCTGGAAGGTTAACCTTGACGGTGATGTTTTCTTGGTCGATTTCCCACTGTGTACCAACGACTTTACGGTTTAATTCCGCTGTATCCTCATAATTAGTAATTAATTTTGGAATCGTATATTGGAAGGTAATGGTTCTTCTCGAATTCGAAAACGGTGTGAAGACTTTAAATTTTAATTTATCCCCTTCATGAGTGAGATGATAGGTGCCACTCGTTCCTGTCGAATTTTGAGGCATTTCTACCGCTCCAGAACCCGTCTCCAAAAAGGCAGTGACATCCGTTGGTTCTCTAAACCCTGAGTAGTCTAAGTTATAGAACACCCCATTATAAGAACCATCTGCCTGAAACGTAATTTTTTCTTGAAACTGTACATCGCCGTTTTCTAAAATATTCACGGTGATATCGTACTTGTCTACTTTTAAGCTACGAGCATCGACACTCGAGCTAAATCCAAAAAAGGCCACTAATCCTAATAAAAACGTAATGATGTAACGTATTTTTCGATTCATGTTTTCACCTCTAAACTGCCAAAAAAGTGTGAAATCACTGCGGGATTGTCCACGAAGGAACTTCGCCATCATCTCACACTTGTTTGTACTCTCTTACATTACTGATCCAACAATATTTAATTTTTTCTTCAAGTAGAATTTAGCCGCTAATGCTGCCGCTCCAATGAGTAAGTACCATTCATAACTCATTACAAGATTGATGGCATTTGGAATGAAGGATTGACTTGCTACGACTAAGAGTAACCAAGCGACCATCGCCACTGTACTGACTACTAAATAACGAATGTATCCACGTTGACCTTTTGGATTATCAAATTTAGGAGCATTTTTCGAAATAGCTAACATTACAAAAGCTCCTGCGATAAAGTTGATAATTAATGTTAATAAGCCCATTGGTTGTGAACCTGAGTCTGGATTTAACATCAACATCACTCCTGTTACTAGAGCGAATAAACCGCCTACTAATAAACCACCATCTAAAGCGATTTGCCAATCTGGAGATTTTGCATCTGGATCTTTAGCAGGTCCGTCGACAATCGCATGCACGCGTTCCGTTACTGTTCCGAATAATTGACGTGCAGTCACCCCTGATTTTTGATGTTCGATGATTTGAGGAAGCATAAACGCTAATTCTTTCTCGATTTGTGCCCCTTCAAATCCTGCTGCTTTTAATGCACGTTCTAATTGGAACACGTATTGTTCATTTTTATTTGTTAATTCTGCTTTCAATGTATCTACTGATACTTGTTCTTCTACTGGTACGTTTTGTTCTGACATACTACAATCCTCCGTTATCCTTACACATTAAATCTAAAGAGCATTACGTCGCCGTCTTGCACGATGTATTCTTTACCTTCTTGACGAACTTTTCCGTTCTCTTTTGCAGCTGTCATGCTACCGTATTCCAGTAGGTCTGCATACGCAACCGTTTCGGCACGGATGAATCCACGCTCGAAGTCTGAGTGGATGATTCCCGCACATTGCGGAGCTTTCATGCCACGGCGGAATGTCCACGCACGTACTTCTTGTTCCCCAGCTGTAAAGTAAGTCGCCAACCCTAATAAGTGATACGCTTTTTGGATTAAGATGTCTAAGCCAGAAACTTCAATTCCCATTTCTTCTAGGAAAGCTTGTTTTTCTTCTTCCTCAAGTTCTGCCACTTCTTCTTCAATTTTCGCACAGATGACAACGACTTCTGCATCTTCTTTAGCCGCATAGTCTTCCACTAATTGCACGTATTGGTTATGGCCGCCTTCCATCACATCATCTTCAGAGATGTTTGCGATGTACAGCATTGGTTTGGTTGTTAAAAGGAATAAGCCTTTCACGATTGGAAGTTCTTCGTCTGTGAATTCAATCGTACGAGCTAATTGTCCTTCTTCTAACACGGGTTTGATTTTTTCTAAGACTGCCAGTTCTGCAACCGCGTCTTTATCTTTAGTTTTCGCAATTTTTGCCACACGAGCAATCCGTTTGTCCACTGACTCAAGGTCGGCCAACACTAACTCTAGGTTGATTGTTTCGATGTCAGCGATTGGGTCTACTTTCCCAGCTACGTGTGTAATATTTTCGTCTTCAAAACAACGAACCACTTGGCAAATCGCGTCTACTTGACGGATGTGGCTTAAGAATTTATTCCCAAGACCTTCCCCACGGCTTGCCCCTTTAACGATTCCAGCGATATCGGTAAATTCAAAGGTCGTCGGAACAGTTTTCTTCGGTTTTACTAATTCCGTTAATTTTTGTAAACGAAGGTCTGGTACTTCTACCACTCCGACGTTTGGGTCAATTGTCGCAAACGGATAGTTCGCCGCTTCGACCCCTGCTTTTGTAATTGCATTAAATAATGTTGACTTCCCAACGTTTGGTAAGCCGACGATTCCAGCTGTTAAGGCCATTTGTCACACTCTTTCTTTTATTTGTTTTCTTCGGCAACAGAAATCGTCACCTTTTTCATTTTCTTCTCGAATTCCCGTCTTGGCATAAGGACCATTTGACCACAGTGATCACACTTGATACGAATGTCCATCCCCATACGGATGATTTCCCAGGAATTCGTCTGGCACGCATGCGGTTTTTTCATTTCCACATGATCGTGTAATTGATACGTTGTTCCTGCTTTCATAAAGACTCCTTTATTAATCGTCTAATTCGATTTCTAATACTTCTAAAATACGGGTTAAATCTTTTTGAGAAAGATACTCAATTTCGATTTTTCCACGTTCGCCTTTTTCAACGATTTGCACGCTTGTTCCGAATTTATCCATTAAACGTTCTTCCGATTCAACGATATACATCGATTTTTTCGGTTTGTGGATTTTCTTCGTTGTTTTCTTAACAGGTTCATTGATGGATTGGACTAAAGTTTCTAAGGCACGAACCGTTAGATTTTCTTTCACGGCCTTTTTAGCCACAGTCCCAATTTTCGTTTGGTCTTTTAATCCAAGAAGCGTACGCGCATGCCCTGCTGAAAGAGACCCATTTTGTACGAGTTCTTGGACTGGAGCTGGCAAGGTTAATAATCGTAAGAAGTTTGCCACGTATGAACGGCTCTTTCCTACTCGGCTTGCTACCTCTTCTTGTTTTAATTTCAATGAATCCATTAATGTACGATACGCCATCGCTTCATCTAAAGGCTTCAAGTTTTCGCGTTGTAAGTTTTCAACAACTGCGATTTGAATCATCGTTTCTTCTGAGTAGTCACGTACAATAGCTGGAATCGTTTCTTTCTCAGCTAATTTAGACGCACGCAAGCGACGTTCCCCAGCAACTAATTCATATCCTTTAATTTTAGACTTGCGAACGATAATCGGTTGGAAAACTCCATTTTGGCGAATCGATTCCGCTAGTTCTGCTAAACCTTCCTCATCAAACTCTTTACGCGGTTGATAAGGATTTGGACGAATCTCTGAAACAGCAATCTGTTGAATTTGCTCAGTTTCTTGTACTTGTTCTAAGGCATCGAGGGTATCTAAATCATTCATAAACAACGCGTCGATTCCACGTCCAAGGCCTTTTCCTTTTTGATTTTTACTCATGTGCCAACACTTCCTTTGCTAACTCCATGTATACTTCCGCTCCTCTAGAACGTGGGTCATAGTCCACAATCGCTTGCCCGTAACTTGGTGCTTCAGACAGACGGACATTTCGAGGGATAATTGTTTTATAGACTTTCTCACGGAAATACTTAATCACATCTTCTTTGACTTCATTCCCTAAGTTCGTACGCGCATCGTACATCGTTAGGAGAACGCCCTCAATCTTCAACTGAGGATTAAAGTGCTTGCGAACCATCGTGATCGTGTTCATGAGTTGTGACAGTCCTTCCAACGCATAATATTCGCACTGCACAGGAATTAATACCGTATCACTAGCGGTAAAAGCATTCATCGTTAAATGTCCAAGTGAAGGAGGACAGTCGATAAAGATATAATCGTAATCATCTTTAATGTTCTTCACAGCCTCTTTCAATCGTTGCTCACGGCGCGGTTGACTCGTTAACTCGATTTCTGCACCTGCTAACTGAATCGTCGAAGGGGCAATCATCAAGTTTTCACGACTCGTCGGAACAATCACGTCCGCCATCGGTACTTGGTTCACTAAAACATCATATACATCTTGTTCGAGTTCCCCTTTTTGTACGCCAAGACCGCTCGTTGCGTTCCCTTGAGGGTCACTATCAATAATTAATACTTTTTTGCCATTGACCGCCAACGCAGCCGCTAAACTGACGGTTGAAGTCGTCTTTCCAACTCCACCTTTCTGATTGGCAACGGATATTACACGTCCCATACTCTTCCTCCATGTTTCTTGTTCTAAAAAAGGGAGAATGCAAGCATTCTCCCTCTCGCATGTCTACAAAATGTTCTTCATTTCTCGCAATATTTTGTTCTTTTCTATTGTAACAAAAAAGTGCCTTTTTTTGTAGTCATACCGGTTTATTTTACGAAAAAAGCTCTGCCCTTACTGAGGCAAAGCTTTCTTTTGTTGTTCATTGAATTGTAAGTATGCAATCGTATATTCTTTGCGGGTTTGCTCGCCTTCATCAACAACTGTAATCTCCACATTTGTGATGAGATTTCCAGCGGCATCGGTCTTGATTTTCAACTCCACTTTCGACGTATCATTCGTCGCAATTCCTAGCACTGACGTTAATGCCTTACGAATCGTTTCATCGTCTCCAGAATAGGATTTCTCATAACTTTGCCACCCCTTCGTCCAAGGAACGAGTTGATGGATTTCTTTTGTAAATTGAATCAGTTTTGTATACGGAAATACGACTGTGTTTTGTAAACTGGAAGTCGCTGTAATGGTTTGCTCCCATTTATCTTGATAATAGCGAATAAAACCAATATTCGCATCGGCAATCACTTCGAGTTGATTCGTCACTTTCCCGGAAGTCTTATCGATTTTAGAACCGTATCCCGTACCATCCTTCCAAGCGCTCGCACTGGCTATGGTTTGGGCAGAAGGAGTTTTCGTCCCTTCTTTATAGTCCGATTGCTTTACGGTAATATGATAATTCGAAATCGAGTCAGCAGAAGTGACTACTTGTTCTTGCACTGCTTCGGTCGATAAACTCTTCCCACAAGCCGTCAAAATGAATAGAAACGCTATAATCATCGTACTTTTAATCCATTTCATCATTCTACCTCCTCCTTTATCATCCGTTTCATTATAGCAAACTTCCTCTCAAAATTCCTATAATACAAAACATCTTCCACATAAAAATCTCTACAAAATAAGCTGGGCACAAGGCCCAGCTTATACAGTTTGCGTGGCAACGTCCTACCCTCGCAGGGAGAAA
>NZ_KV786438.1:0-701 GCF_001806915.1 Granulicatella sp. HMSC30F09
AAAATATGGCCCTGATGGATTAATAGACAGTCGAGGAAAACGAAAACCAGATAATATACAGACAGAAACTGAGCGTATTCGTGCAGAAATGGCTATATTAAAGGCACGAAACGAATATTTAGAAACAGAAAATGTCGCACTAAAAAAATTACAAGAAGTGGAAAGCGAGTTGATGTTTGCCAAACGAGATTTGAAGCGGAATATCAAACGATTAAAAAATTAAGTAAAAGAGGATTTCATATCACCCAATTATGTAAAGCATTAAAAGTTAGTAGAGCTGGCTATTATAAATGGTTAAATCGTGTCCCTTCAGAATCTGAAAAACGACTACGTCGTTTAATGTCATTAATACACGAAGTATATGAATCCGTTCAAGGTATATATGGATATCGTCGTATCACAATCTATTTAAACTATTATAGAAATGCGAAGGTGAATCATAAATGTATTCAGCGCCTTATGAAATTAATGGGATTAAAGGCAATTATACGAAAAAAACGTTATCGTTATAAATCTAACTCTGAAGAATACACCGCAGCTAATATTTTAAATCGAGAATTTCAGAAAGATTACGAGCCAATGGCTCTACTATTAACGGATATCACTGAATTGAAATATGGAAAGGGAGAAAAAGCTTATTTAAGTGCAGTTTTAGATTATGGTACAAAGAAAATAGTTGCATATCAAATATCTAAACAAAA